>JAUNEM010000101.1 GCA_030525515.1 Eubacteriales bacterium | reverse complement strand
CCTGTCTTTCCCCCTCCTCCCGTCTCTTAAAGCAGGGCAAAGAATTTCCGCGTTTCAGACAGTCCAGTACAATAGCTCTCTCCGATTTCCATACTCCCCTTTCCGTCAACGCAAAAGACAAGGAAAAACACGTAAAAACACGCAAAAAGCGCAAATAAATCCAAAAAATAAACTGTACATTTTGGATTCACATGTTATAATCAATAATACAATGTATTAATGTATACAATCTACACAATCTATACAAGGCGTCAATCAAACTATACAAGGCATCAATATATCTGATTTTTTAATCTGCTACTATGACACGAAAGGAGGAGCCATGCCTGTTTCTAAACGTGCCAGCTTCAACGATGACAGTATCCTTGCAAGGTACTTTGGACGTTCGTCCAACTACACCGATATTCCCAATAATCTCTTTAATGAGTACAACGTAAAAAAAGGACTTAGAAATGAAGACGGGACCGGTGTCCGCATCGGTCTGACCCGTATTTCCGATGTTATCGGATATACAAAAGATGAGAACGGCAATGTCATCCCCTGCGAAGGCGACCTGCTCTTCCGCGGCTATTCCATCAAGGATCTGCTGAAGAACCGCCAGAAGAACTACGGTTTTGAAGAAACTTGTTTCCTGCTGCTGTTCGGCTATCTGCCCGACCGGGAGGAGTTCGAAAACTTCAAGCAGTGTCTGGCAATGCGCTACGATCTGCCCGAGAGTTTTCTGGCCAACGAGCTCCTGCTCAAGCCCGCCCGCAATCTCATGAACAAGCTGCAGTCCGCTGTCCTCTCACTCTACAACTACGATGACTCTCCGGATGAGACCGACGTCTATCAGAATCTTCTGAAGGGAATCAACCTGATCAGCAAATTCCCTGCCCTGAGCTGCTATGCCTACTACACAAAGGTCCACTCCTTTGACCGCAGCTCGCTGATCATCCATTACCCCCGTCCGGAGTACTCAATCGCAGAGAACATCCTCTATATGCTCCGCCCCGACGGGAAGTTCACCGATCACGAGGCCAACCTGCTCGACGCGATTCTGCTGATCCATGCGGATCACGGCGGCGGTAACAACTCCACCTTCACCAATGTCGTTGTCGGTTCCACAGGAACGGATATCTATTCCGCCCTCAGTGCTTCCATCGGCTCTCTCAAGGGTCCCAAACACGGCGGCGCCAACATCTCGGTCTCCAAGATGATGCAGCAGGTCATCGCTGACCTGGACTACACGGCAGACAAAGATCAGATCCGCAAGATCGTCAACGCGATCCTGGACCGCAACTATTACGACTGCAGCGGTCTCATTTACGGTTTCGGACACGCGGTCTACACCCTGAGCGATCCCCGTGCGGAGCTCCTCCGCAAGCTCTGCCGCGGCCTGGCTGAGGAACAGGGCTGCATGTACAAATTTACTTTCTACAAGCTGTTCGAGGACACGGTCAAGGAAGTCATCAAAGAAAGAAGAGGCGACATCATCACCTCCAACGTAGACTTCTATTCCGGCCTTGCCTACCGCATGCTGGGTATTCCCGAGGAACTCTTCACCCCGCTCTTTGCCACCGCGCGCGTGGCGGGCTGGGTAGCCCACAACCTCGAGAACAAGCTTTATGACGGCCGTATTATGCGTCCCGCCACAAAGTATGTCGGCGATTATCAGGAGTTCATTCCCATGAACGAGCGCAGGTAAAAAGCAGAAAAAAGCCGGAATAAAATCGGAATAATATCGGAACAGTCCGGCAAAACGCCCTGGAAAAACCCGAAACAATCAGTTAAAAAAAGGAGCTGCTTCCCTCAGATGTCATCACATCCCGGGATTGCAGCTCCTCATTTTTATTATTATAAAAACTTAAAAAAACGATCCGCTGTCTTTGCAGGATCAGAAAGCCTGATCACTCCTCTTTGAAAAGTTCTTCGACCTTGTCAGGCTTCTCTTCAAATTTCTCCGCGATCTCCGCAGCATCCTCTGCCGGCGCTTCAGCAGGGGTTTCCGCCGCAGCTTCAGCCTCTTCCGCAGCTTCAGCTTCCTGCGCGTCTGCTGCCTCTTCCGCCGTCTCAGCCTCCTCGGCAATTTCAGCTTCCTCAGCAGCCTCGTCCTCTTCAGCGGCTTCAGCTTCTTCCGCGAGTTCCTCAGCCACAGCGTCATCGACTGCTTCCGCCTCAGCCTCATCCAGGTCATCACCCTCGGGCTCTACATAATCCTCGTCGAAGATATCCTCTTCAGGCTCCTCCTGCAGAGCATCCTTGACTTTGACTGCGCCGTCCGAGAAAACATCCTTGACCTTGGCAGCTGTCTCTCCGACGACCTCGAGAACCGTCTCGCCCTTGGGGCCGATCGCTTCTTTAATACGTGTATAAGCCTCGGTGGAGCCGTTTTTGATTGTTGTATAAGTCCTCGTCGCCGCTGCTTTCACTTTTGCCGCGGTCTCTTCCTGATCAGACTTCACAGTGTCATCGGAATCGTCATCCTCATCGAAATCGTCATCATCAAAATCGTCATTAAAGATGTCATCATCATCGTCAAGAACGGAATTCTTTGCCTGCTCTTCCAGATAATAGTAGACCGTTGCAGCCGTTACGCCAAGCACCGTACATCCGAATAACAATCTGCCTAACCTGCTCATTTTTATCCTCCATCCATACATCAAAGGTCAAATTCAACACACCGCAGCATATCCACGCTGATCAATTTCCGTATTTTATCCTGCGACACGTTTCTGCTTTATAATACTACCGCATTTCTCATAAAAATAAAAGAGAAAAGTAGATACCTCGGGAACTCTTTGTTCCTGCCGCTGTACACGCCCCCTCGAAAGGAGTTTACATGTAACGGTGATGCTCCTCCCGTCAGGATGAAGCCGGCTGTTCCAGCATCAGGAAAGCGCCCTGATTTCCTCGCTTTCCGGCTGTCGCCCTGTGTGAAAAAAGCTCCGCAGGGTTCTCGCAGGTGCACAGATTGGTCACCGTGATATGTTCCGGGGAAATACCAGCTTCAATGAAGATCCGTACATTGGCCTGCCACAGGTCAAGCTGATAGTGTCCGGCTCTCTTCCCGGTCCTGAGAATACCGGGTATAATCTCCCGGGATTCACAGGCATGCTGCCCTCTTCCGGGTATATGAATCTTTTCGGCCTCCTCCTTTTCCGGCAGGCTCTTCACACTGTCATGGACCGGTTCGCTTCCATGTGGTGCCAGCGCCGTCATTTCATTCAGATCCACTGAAAAGCAGCGGCAGAACTCCTCTGCCACGTCCTCTGAAATCTCGTAGCAATCCGAACAGATCGACGGACCGATCGCTGTATAAATGTCTGACGGGTTACACCCGTACCGCTCGCGCATTTTCCGGATGGTGACCTCGCCGATGCGGTTCACAGTCCCCTTCCAGCCGCTGTGAGAAAGCGCAATGACTCTCTTCACAGGGTCATAAAAATAAAGGGGAACACAGTCTGCCACGGAAATGTACAGGACCAGGCCGGGCACGTTCGTGATCATCCCGTCCGAATCTGTGAGTTCTCCGGTACCGATCACTCCTTTTCCGGCATCCTCCTCTGTGATGATCCGCACATTGGCAGTATGGGTCTGTTGAACATGTACAATCCGTTCCGGCCCGACATCAAAGTATCTGGCTATGCGGGTGAAATTTTCAAGAATGTTTTCTTCCGGATCATAGAGTCCCCTGCGAAAATTCAGGCTGGCCAGCCATCCCTCAGAGACACCTCCCGCCCGGGTTGTGAAGCAGTTCCGGACTCCCTTCAGTTTTTCCCAGTCGCGCAGACACAGGACCGGAAAGCTTTCTCCGTCAGGAAGCGGAACTCTTTTTTCCCGAAATACATTGATATTATTTTTATAGATCATATCTGATTATCACCAGGGAATATCCTCGTCAGAGTATTCCCATCCTTCTCCCATGAAGTCAAATTTGCTGAATCCGTCCTTTTCAGGGCCATACACATTTCCTCCGTATACATCCCCGTCGGAAATATTCGACAGCAGGGAAGCAAAGGCGGGGTCATCCTCAACACTGTTTTGCCGGCCGGAAGGTCTGCCCGTGGCAGGGCCGTTCTCAACATTGCTCCGGCGGCCGGAAGGTCTGCCCGTGGCAGGGCCATTCTCAACATTGCTCCGCCGGCCGGAAGAATTGCCGGATGCACGGCGGTCCGGTTCAACGGATTTTCCTGATCTCCCGGATTCCGTGTTTCCGTCCCTGGACTCCCGGTCCCGGGAATCCCGACGAAATCCGCCCGCATTCTCTGCCTTGTCTGCCGCCGCATCGACGGAAGAAGGCGGGGTGTCTGAAGCTTTGGTCCCTTCTTTGCTGTCGGCTGCCGCCTGTTTCCTGCTCTTTTTGGTGCGGGCACGGATATCCTCGTATTCCCTGAGAATCTGCCGGAAATGATCTACAATAAATCTCTGCGCGTTTTCATTGTAATAAACGCGGTAGTACATATTCTGGCCCATACCGGCCTTCTCCGAATATAAGCCCAGTTCGCGGCCCTTTTCTGTCGGGACGGAATTTTCTTTTCCGATGTCCTCCATCATGCGCTTTTCGAGATATCCGTTTTCACGCAGCCAGGTGGTGACCAGGGTGGCAGCCACCGGCATTTTCTGATCCTCCGGCAAAGGACGTCCGATCTGATTGAGCAGATAGGAAATCTGCTGGTCCTGCTCGTATTGAAACTCTGTCAGGATCTCGTAAGGGAAAGTCTCAGAAAGAGATGGCTTGGGCGCGGAGGACTTCCGAGGCGGAGCGCCGACCTGTCCTCCCGCACTGTGAACATCTGAGAGGATTTCCTCCACAAACTTCAGGCAGCGGTTCACATTCACATTTGTCAGCACATCATTTTGGGGAGCAGGCTTGTTGGTGACCGGATTCCTGCCCTCCGCCATACGTCTGATGTACTGGATCGCGACTTCCAGCCGCTTCAGATCATAGCTGCCCATCATTACCTCCCGTCTGATCCTTGTGTCCATGGCTTAATGCCGGCAAAAGCATATGGCCAAATGTCTCAAATCGCGTATGTCTTGTGTATGTCCAGGTTCTTAATTTTGCGAATGATGAAAAGTGATGAAAAGTGTCTGCGCATTTCTTCGCACATTTCTTTGCGTATTACTATCAAATTTCTTCGTACACTTCTTCACAAATTTCTTCGCAAATTTCTTTGCGCGTTTCATGCTCTCAGCCAGAGGATCTATGTCACAGCAGTCCGGCCAGATCCGGGAACATAGCCACGCTCCGCTTGAGGATCCCGTTCATATAGGCGATCGCAGTGCCGTAATTGGTCACCGGCACGCCCTGGCGGACAGCCCGCCCGATCCTGCTCTTCATCTCCCGCTCATTCAGCATGCAGCCGCCGCAATGGATGACCAGAGCATAGGGAGTGAGATCCTCCGGAAAGCCCGTCCCGGAAGAGGTCTCTATGGTGATGTTTTTTCCGGTCTTTGCCTGCAGCCAGCGGGGAATCTTCACGGTTCCGATATCGTCGCACTGGCGGTGGTGAGTACATCCCTCCGAGATCAGCACCCTGTCTCCGTCTTTGAGATGCTCAATTTGGGCTGCTCCGGATACGGCTGTTTTCAAAAATCCTTTGTAGCGCGCCATAAGAATCGAAAATGACGTGAGGGGAATGCTCTCCGGCACATCCTTCTGGACCGAAGCAAATGCCTGACTGTCCGTGATAACTATAGCGGGAGGTTTCCGCAGGCTCTCCAGAGTCGCCGTCACTGTCCCGGTCTGTGTGCAGATCGAGGTGCAGCCGGCATCCAGGATGTCCCGGATCACCTGCTGCTGGGGCAGGATCAGTCTTCCCTTGGGAGCAGCCTTGTCGATCGGAATGACCAGAATGACCTGGTCTCCCTCTGACAGCAGGTCGGCAACCAGCCTGGGTTCCTCCCCCTGCTGCGCCTTCCAGTCGCGGTAAATCTCCCCGATTTTCTCTTTGAGGGCCGTGATTCCCTCTCCGGTCACGGCACTGACCCGTAAAAAAGCCTGCCCCGGCAGATTGACCGCATCAGTCGGTGGCGCAGATGGCAGATCCGCTTTGTTCCAGACGATCACATAGGGGATTTTTCTTTCCCGGAACATGTCCAGAAGCTCGCGGTCACAGCCGCACATTCCCCTGCTGCCGTCCACAACCAACACCGCTATGTCTGTCTGGGCCAGAATCTTTCTGGTCCTCTGAACGCGCAGCTCTCCCAGCATGCCCTCGTCGTCAAAGCCGGGGGTGTCGATGATAACAACAGGCCCCAGGGGCAAAAGCTCCATTGCCTTTTTAACCGGATCGGTCGTCGTGCCTTCCACCTGTGACACAACCGCCAGGTCCTGCCCCGTGACAGCGTTGACTACGCTGGATTTCCCGGCATTCCGGCGCCCGAAAAAACCGATATGTATCCGCTCTCCCGAAGGAGTGTCATTTAAACTCATCTCTTTTCTCCATGCCATTTATTCTGTGATCACGTTTGTCAGCGCTCCGATTCCCTCGATCACACAGCTGACAGTATCTCCGGGTTTGAGGAATCTGGGCGGATCAAATCCCATTCCGACGCCCTTGGGTGTGCCGGTGGATATAATGGTCCCCGCCCGGAGTGTCATTCCGGCGCTGAGTTCGGAAACAATCCGTTCAATGTCGAAAATAAGCATGTCCGTAGTGCTGTTCTGTCGCAGTTCGCCGTTCACAATGCTGGCGATCCTGAGTTTGGGCGGCCAGGCAAATTCATCCGCCGTCACAATGCAGGGCCCCATGGGAGTAAAGCCATCCAGGCTCTTTCCCAGATACCACTGGGTGTGGCGGGTCTGCAGGTTGCGGGCGCTGATATCGTTTAGAATGGTATAGCCGAAAATGCTGTCCTTCACCTCTTCAGGGGAAATCCCCTTGATATCCTTCCCGATGATCACGGCGAGCTCAGCCTCGTAATCCAGCGAGTCCACCAGACCAGTGTAAGCGGAAACCGGCTCTCCGTCCCCGGGAGAGCGCAGGACGCGCTTGGAAAAATACACCGGATATCGGTCTTTTGACACAAAGGACTCACTGGAATAAGCGGCAGCCTCCTCCGCGTGCTCGGTGTAATTCAGCCCCAGGCAGATCACATCCTGCAGAGGGCAGGGAATAGGGGAAAGAAGCCTGGCATCCTTTCCCCTCATGAGCCCCGGCTCCCCTTCATTTTTCTCAAATCTGTCAGCAATTTCCCGCAGATCCTTCAGCATTTCGTGAGTTACCTCGGCGATCAGGGTATTCATATCCGGAAAAGAATAAGCTGTATCTGCAAGCGGAAGAATCCTTTTTCCATCAGAAGAAATGATACCGACCTCCTCAAGAGCCCGCTTTACGTACATTCGGATCACATCACCGGAATAAATCTCACTATCATCTTCAATATTTCTCATGAACGTAACGAATCTCATTCTCAGCATCGGGCGCAGGTGTCTATCCTGCCCCTTCCTCCTTTCCGGTCTGCCGGTCCAAAAACCGGATGCAAAAAGCATACATAAGCATATGCAAATTCATGCAAAAAAGAATACCAAAAGAAGAAAGCGGTGACGCTGTTTCCGCGAAAAGCAGAAAGCATCCGCTGTCTTTACAATCAGTTCCATTATAAATGAATAAGCGACCTTCCGCCACAAATGCGGCAGAAAATCGCTCATTCTTTTAGCGGAAGAAAGCGCCTCCGCTTTAATCATATCTGTTTTTTTGTTTCACGGCACCTTGCGGTGCCTGAGTTACTCTCATTAAGCAATCTCCCGGGATTACTTTTCGGAGGAATCCGATTTTTTATCCTTTTTATCCTTGTTGTTCTTTTTGTAACGCTGGATCAGGATGACCGCTGCGCCGGCTGCACAGATCGTCAGCACCCAGACCAGGATGTTGGTCGTATCACCGGTCTTGGCAGATGTAACGGGGCCCTTACCGGTTGTTCCTGTGCTGTTGGAAGTGTTGCTGCCGTTTGAACCATTTGAGTTCTGGATCGTCAGTTTGCTGGACGGATTATCGCCGTCCTCGAAGCCGAAGGTCAGCGTGTGTGTCCCGATTGCAAGCTTGCTCAGGAAATCCGGTTTGAATTTGATGATGACACTGCCGGATTTCGCGGAATAATACTGCTTGTTCAGGACTTTTCCATCCACCAGAATACCCTGGAAATGGCTGAACGCCGTGTCGTTCTCCGTCTCTCTGACAATCTTGATCTCCAGAGACTTGTCGGAACCCTTATTCCAGGAGAGGTCTGCTCCCTTCTTGACCTTATAAACTCCCTTGGTCAGCTTGGGAACCACAGCGGACTCTACTGTTTTGCAGACCTTGCACTGACGCTTCTTGATGCCTGTGGCTGTCAGCGTGGGCTTTGTGGTTACTACCCAGTCGCCGAACTGATGGCCGGCTTTCTTGACATCCGCAATGGTCTTGGTCTGTGTCTTAAATGCTTTGTTGGTAAATGTCGCCGTGTAGGTAGTCTGCCCCATTTCCGTGCAGGTAGGAGCTTTCGTCTGCTTGGAAGTTGTTTTGACTGTTTCAACTTCCATATGATCCGTATGGGAAGGATAATTCTTGCAGGTGCGTGTGGCTCTGGCCATCTTTCCGTCTTTAGTCCACTGATATGCCGGATCTCCCCAAACATGATTGGTGGACTCGAACCGGACACCGGCTGCAGGAGCAGATGTAGCGGTCTTGTTGTAGACCGTCTCGATATAGTCGTACTTGGAACCATTCTTGATGCTGCCGCTGCTGATCTTGCTCGAGGCAGGAACCAGAACACCGGCAGTCTCGAATGTAATCTTCGTGGGAGTATAGTTCTCCTGATATCCCTGTTCCGTGGAGCCTGACTTTCCGGTGAGTGCCGCAAAGGCGATTCCGTCATCCGCCACACACTGGACAGTGAATACTTTTTCTTTGGAGAGGCTGATGTTTGCGCTGCCGCAGAGAACACCTAATGCCTTGCCCTTGCCATCAGAAGACTTTGTCCAAACACTCAGATGAGAATCCTCCAGTTCGAATTTACCGGAAGTTTTGATTCCGTACACATTGCCGGGAGTAGTCACACCGGGAATGGATTTCTGATCACTGTCTTTGGAAGCCATTAACACAGTACTTCCGTCAGAGATATCGACATCTCCCCCGCATTCGATTCCGCTGAAAGAACTGACAGAAGAAGAATCATCAGCGCCTGCTGTCACCTTGAGATATCCCTTCTCAATATCCAGCTCTTTTCCTGCATACAGAACCGCGTTCTTCAAAGCTTTTTTATACAGCATCGATTGCAGCATAGCTTTCGCCCCGGATTCCATTTTGAAAGCATCGTGGGCATAAACGGCTGTGCCGCATGCGTTGACAGTAAGATTACAGCCTTCACTGAGGGT
>JAUNEM010000100.1:7706-9345 GCA_030525515.1 Eubacteriales bacterium | reverse complement strand
AAAGCAGTTATTAAAAAAACAGTCATTCAAAAAGCAGCCATTCATTAGTATTCATTCATTAGCAGTCATATAAATGTACCATAAAAACATAGTACCATAAAAACAGCTGTTCGACACCTGCGCCGGGAAATATTTTGCCCGCCTGCCCGGCGCAGACTTGTGTTTAACTACACGGACAATAAGTTATCCATGTAGTTATCCATGACCGGACTTTCACCGGCAAGAACCGGGCCATGCCCGGCACGCAAAAAAGTGTGACAGAGAGTCTGAATTCTCTGCCACACTTATATTCCGCGTATTCTGCGCTGTGATCACGCATTCCCGGTCAAACCGGTCTGATTTCTCCCGGAAGGCCTCCCGGAGTCCGGAAGACCGGCTGTCGGGCTGTCTGCGTCTGAGGTTCTTTTTTCAGCCGGTTTACAGCAGGTGGGCACGCAGCTCCTCGGGAGCTGCAGCGCTCAGGTAAGCGGGCGCCACATCAAAGACTGTGACCGCGCCGGTGCGGCCCTCTTTGCTGAGACGGGCAACGGCACGCGCATAGGCCGCCAGAACGGAGCCGGTGAACTCGGGGTTGGAATCCAGGTTCAGCTTGTACTCGATGACGTGTCCGTGCTCTTTATTGATGCCGGTCACACCGCTGCGGATCACGCTGCCGCCGTGGGGAAGACCGGAGTGGTCGCGCTTCATCTCCTCCGCGCTGATGAAATGCACGGTGGTGTCGTACTCGTCAAAATAGTTGGGCATGGTCTTGATCTCGTTTTCGATCCGTGCAAGGTCCGCGCCCTCTTTGGCAACGACGAAGCACTCCCTGGTGTGCTTCTGGCGGGTGGTCAGCTCGGGGTTCTCACCCTTGCGGACGCTCTCCACTGCCGCTTCTACAGGAATGGTATACTGACGGGCATCGAGGACACCGTCGATCCGGCGCACTGCGTCGGAGTGGCCCTGGCTCACGCCCTTGCCCCAGAAAGTGTAATCCTTGCCCTCGGGAAGGATGCAGTTCATATAGAGACGGTTGAGGGAGAACATGCCGGGATCCCAGCCGCAGGAGATCAGACCGACGTTGCCGCCCTTTTTGGCTGCCGCGTCAACATTTGCGAAGTGGGTCGGAATCTTTGCGTGGGTGTCAAAGCTGTCCACGACATTGAACATCTCAGCGTATTTGGGTGTCTGAACGGGAAGATCTGTCGCGCTGCCGCCGCAGATCACCAGGACATCGATTTTGCCCTTCATATCTGCCAGGGCATCCTGCGCCAGCACAGGAACGCCGGCGGTGCGGATCTTGACAGACGCGGGGTCGCGGCGGGTAAAGACAGCCGCCAGCTCCAGGTCTTCGTTCTGCATGATCGCGCTCTCCACGCCTCTTGCCAGGTTTCCATATCCGAGAATACCGATTTTAATACTCATATCTGTTTTTCTCCTTGTTCTGCAGACAGCGGTTTCGGAATCTGATCCTTGCTCACTGTCTTCTTCCGCTGCAAACCGCCTGTCCATTGTACAGGTGCATACCCGGCGTTCAGACACCTCCCGCATCCCTGCACCTTTTACTGCTGTATCACGTAAAAGCACTAAAGTGTTTTAAACAAGAACATAGTATATCATGCCTTTTCTTCCATGACAACCTGAAGAAGAGTCATTTTTC
>JAUNEM010000100.1:0-7606 GCA_030525515.1 Eubacteriales bacterium | reverse complement strand
GTTTCTAATGGGGTTTCAGACGGGTTATATCCCTGTATTCCGGGCAGATTCTGGACAGATTCCTTTGGAGCAGACCCGGGAGCAGGCTTTGATGGTTATATCCCTGTATTCCGGACAGATTCCGGTCCGGTCTTCCGCGCGGGCTCCGCGGGGTTTTCTCCCCCGGTCTCCTGGTCCGTCCGCAGCTTTTCCCCGGTCCGGTTGCTGATGAGAATCGCCCCCAGGATCAGGATGATTCCGCAGATTTCATCGGCATGAAGGATCTCATGGAAGACAATCGTGCCCAGAATCGTCGCCACCACGGGTTCGACGGATGCCAGAATCGAGGCCTGTCCGTTTTCGACTCCCAAAAGCCCCCGTGTATAGAGGAGATAGGGAAGCACTGTCGTCACAATTCCGAAAACAGCTATAAAAGCCGTCAAAGAGGGGGTTTTGGTGATCACATTCAGAACGTTCCTCATCGAAGAAAAGGGGATCGTTCCGATCACCGCAAGCAGAAATGTATAAAAAGAGATGGTAAGGCTGCTGTATCCCCTCTCCAGGGCAAACCTGCTGAAAATGGAATAAAGGGCATATCCGATTCCCGCGCCGATCCCGATGAAGAATCCCTTGACAGTCATGGACGCTCCGCCCCGGAGAAGTCCGCTCACGCACACGCAGCCCGCAAAAGTCAGCACCAGAGCGATCACCTTTCTTTTGGTGATCTCTTCCCCGAAAAGGATAGCCGAGAGCACGATGACAAAGGCCGGAGCCGTGTAGAGCAGAACCGCCGCCACAGAGAGAGAGGTCAGCTCAATCGTCGTAAAATAACACACATTGAAAAAAACAATGCTGAAAACTCCCGTCCCGATAAAGCACCAGAGATCACGGAGACGTATGCGGAGAAGGGATCTGTCCTTTACAGCAAGGAATAAAAAGAGAAAGGCCGCTGTCACCAGGCCCCTCAGCTGGGTGATCTCGAAAGAATTGCAGCCATTGTCGCCCAGAGGCCTCACAAACAGTCCCATACTGCCCCAGAGCGCCCCGGCAATGATGATATACAGGGGCGCGAATCTGTCTTCAGTCTTTCTCTTCTCCATTTTTTCCTTCCGCACAATTATTTTCTTTAAAAAGGCTTCTGTAAGCCATAATGCCTGCCACCGTCTTGGCGTCCTGAATCTCACCCGCGTAGATCCTGCGGCACAGTTCCTCGAGGGGAAAAGCACAGATTTCAATCTCTTCCGCCTCGTCCAAATGCTGACCGGAGACCTTCTCCAGTCCCTCGGCAAGATAAATATCCGTGGATTCATTGCACCAGGCGACCGCAGTGAGGATGTGGGCCAGCTTAGTCATAGTAGAAGGCCGGTATCCCGTCTCCTCCTCCAGCTCACGGGCCGCTGTCTTCATGGGGTCCTCCCCCCTGGAATCCTTCGCTCCGGCGGGAAGCTCCAGGGTCACCCGGTCAACCGCGGGGCGGAACTGGCGGATCAGCAGGATCCTTCCGTCCGGCAGGACCGGAACCGAACAGGCTCCGCCGCCCTTTTTGTGATGGACATAGTCCCAGGTCTGTTCCTCTCCGTCGGGCAGGATCATGGTATCCCTGTAAAATTCCAGAACCGCGCCGGCGGCGGCCAGCTTACGGTCTGTTCTGTGGAGTCTGTGTTTCATTGTTTTTTTCCTCATTTCCCGGCCAGCTGCTCCGCCTTTTCACGGCTCAGTTTTGCCAGACGGTCCAGAGCCATACCGTGGGAGGCCTTGAAAAGAATGGCCGTCCCGGGCTCTGTGATCTCTTTCACCGCTTCGGCCGCCGACTCTCTGTCCTTGAAAGCACGCACATCCCTGAGTCCGCGCTTTATGGCTTCGTCCGCCATATCCGCCGAGAGTTCGCCGATTGTGATCAGGGTATCGATCCCGGCCTGAGCTGCCGCGGCTCCGACTTCCCGGTGCAGGGCTTCGGCAAAGGATCCCTGCTCCAGCATGTCTCCCAGTATGGCGGCCTTTCTGCCTGTCGGCAGACAGGCGATCAGCTGCAGGGAGGATTTCATGGAATCGGGGCTGGCGTTGTAGGTATCGTCAAAGAGCAGGATGTCTCCGTATTTTTCGCAGCGCATGCGCTGACCCGAAAAGCTCTCCAGTCCCCTGAGGATTTCCTCCCCGGTCATGCCAAGGAGGTCGGCGACCGCAGCCGCGATCGTTGCGGGCCAGACCAGATGGAGGCCGGCGGCGCCGATCCTGAAATACAGACTTCTGTGTCCCCGGTCAGCGGCCTCTGCCGCCTGTCCGTTGAGTTCGGGACGGATCTCCGGCATGGTGATCCTGCACTCCGTGACAATCGAAGCATGGCGGGAATCCTCTCCGATTCCGCTGACATCGATGCGGACATCACTGCCTCTGTAGCTGCACAAATCACTCATTCCCGCGTAAAAGATCCTGAATTTCCCGGCCAGGGCAGGATCCCGGGCGATCTGAGGCAGGAAGTCATCGTCTCCGCAAAGCACTGCTGCCGAGCCTTCCTTCATCCCCTCGAAAATCTCCTTTTTTGCCAGGAAAATATTCTCCCTGCTCCCCAGAATCCCGATGTGGGCTGTGCCTATATTGGTGATGACCGCAATATCGGGAGCCGCGATCCTCGTCAGTCGGGCGATCTCTCCGAAATGGTTCATTCCCATCTCGAGAACCATGACCTCGTCCTCGGGGGACAGGTCAAAGATAGTCATGGGCAGACCGATCTCATTGTTGAAATTGCCCCTGGTAGAATGAACGCGGAAGCGCCCTGAGAGCACTGCGGAGACCATTTCCCGGCAGGTCGTCTTGCCGACGCTGCCCGTGATCCCGATGACCTTCACGTCGTATTTCATGCGGTAGAAATGCGCAAGCTGCCCCAAGGCCCTGAGAGTATCCTCCACAAGCACATAGAATTTGCCGGGAATCAGTTTGTCCGGCTCCCTGCTGATCACGCATCCGGCAGCTCCCTTCTCAAGGGCGCCGTCCGTAAAGGCATGTCCGTCAAATCTTTCTCCGCACAGGGCGAAGAAGACACAGCCGGGCGTGATCTTGCGGCTGTCCGTCACCACGGACAGGATCTCCGTATCGCCAGTCACGGCAGGAACACCGGAATCCGCAGTCCCGGCGCGGTTGTTCGCATCCGGAGTCACGGCAGGGACACCGGAATCCGCAGTCCCGGCGCGGTCATCCACGCCCAAAGTCCCGGAGGAATTCCCGGAGGATTGATTCGTTTCTTCCGTCAGCAACTTTCCGCCGACTGCAGCAAGCAACTCGTGAAGCAGTATTTTTTCCATTTTTTCTTTCCTGTTATTCCTGATTTCTCAGCAGAGCGTCCTCCACGATCTTTTCGCAGAGTTCGTCGTAACCGATGCCGACTTTGGCGGCCTCCTGGGGCACCAGGCTGGTCGCTGTCATACCGGGAAGTGTATTGACCTCGATAAACCAGACCTTTCCGTCCTCATCCAGCATCACATCGGTCCTGGAATAGGTCTTGAGCCCCATGATCTCATGGACCTGCAGGGCTACCCTTCCGATCTCCTTTTCGATCTCCGGGCTGACCCGCCCGGGGCAGATCTCTTCGGTCGCTCCGGCGACGTATTTGTTGGAATAATCGTAAAAACGGACTTTGGGCACGATCTCCACCGAGGGAAGGGCGCGGCCGCAGAGAACACCGCAGGTGAGCTCCCGTCCGTCGATAAACTGTTCAACCATGAAGGAATTCCCGTAATTCAGGCAGCCGCGCACCGCGGGCTCCAGGTCTTCCTCCCTGCGGACTATATAGACGCCCACGGAAGATCCTCCGTCAGGGGTCTTGACTACGCAGGGAACACTGGTCTGTCTGCACACGGAACGCACGAAGCGCTCAATCTGTCGCTCTGCCGCCTCGGGTTTTTCCTCCTTGTCCTCAGGCAGGACCAGCTCCCATCTTCTGAAGGAGGGAGTCCTCACGCCGCAGGATTTGACGATCATCTTGGTGATGATTTTGTCCATCGCCATGGCCGCCCCGAGGTAGCCGGAACCCGTGTAGGGGATTCCCAGCATATCGAATACTGCCTGCACACGTCCGTCTTCACCGTTTTTGCCGTGCAGGGCGATAAAGACGATGTCCGCCGCGCTGCAGGCCTCGATGACGTGCTTTCCGAAGAGAGAGGAACTCTTCCACTTGCGGGAGTTCCTGACGGCCTCCAGGTCGGGAGCCTTCCCTTCAAAAGAGTAGTCGGGCACCGGCGGCAGGTCCGAAAACAATACGTCGGGGTCAAAGTTTCCTCCCTCGACTGCCTTTTCGTACGAGCTTCCGCCCAGTTCTTCAAACCCCAGATACAGGTCTGTGAGGACCGCTTTGTGTCCGCGTCTGCGCAGAGCTCCGCATACACGTGAGCCTGTCAAAAAAGAGATGTTTCTTTCTGTGCTGAGTCCCCCGCATAAAACGATAATTTTCAACTGTTCCAATCGATTTCCTCCAAACCCGGTCCGCTTCCGGATACCGGAAGCAGGCTGTCAAAAAAGCCGCAGATCCGGCATGTCCTGCCGGACCTGCGGCCCATATATCCACCTGATTCACTTTTTTCAGTCATACACTGTAAGTTTCTGCTCAAAGCCAGAGACTGTCAACTCTTTTTTTGTGCATGACACTGTCAGTTTCACAGATGCATTATTCAGTTGTTGTAGTTGCTGCCTTTTTTCTCCTGCGCTTTGCAGGAAGCTTTACCTTGTCGAGGTGCCAGATATCCCTGACATATTCTTCAATCGTTCTGTCGGAAGAGAACTTGCCGACACAGGCAACGTTGCGCATGGCCATCATAGCCCAGTTCTTCTGATCCTTGTAGGCCTCGCAGATATCATGCTGGGCATTGATATAGGAGCGGAAGTCCTTGAGGATGAAGTAGCGGTCCGCGGGATCCATGCCGTTTTTCTGCAGAAGGCTGTTGTACAGGGGGCGGAAAAGCTCGGGATCTTCGGGGGAATAAGTCCCGTTGACCAGCTGTACCAGCACCTGGCGGATCTCTTCGTCGTTGTTGAAGATTTCCATGGGATCGTAACCGCCGTTCTTCTCGTAATTCATGACTTCGTCAGAAGACATACCGAAGATAAAGGCATTCTCCCTGCCGACTTCTTCTACGATCTCGACGTTGGCACCGTCCATGGTTCCGAGAGTCACTGCGCCGTTGAGCATGAACTTCATGTTGCCGGTACCGGAAGCTTCCTTACTGGCCGTGGAAATCTGCTCGGAGATGTCGGCTGCCGCGATGATGATCTCGGCGTTGGATACCTTGTAGTCCTCGATGAAGACAACTTTAATCTTGTCGTCAATGGACTCATCGTTGTTGATGACATCTGCCACCGAGTTGATGAGCTTGATGGTCAGCTTGGCGGTCTTATAGCCCGCGGCTGCCTTGGCGCCGAAGATAAAGGTGTGCTTGGGAATATCCAGAGTGGGATCCTGTTTGATCTTGTTGTACAGGTACATCACGTGCAGGATATTCATCAGCTGACGCTTGTATTCGTGCAGACGTTTGACCTGCACGTCAAAGATGGATCTGGGATCCACTTCGATGCCGTTGTGCTCCAGGATATAGTTCGCAAGGCGTACCTTGTTCTTGTACTTGATGTTCATGAACTCTTTCCTGGACTTCTTGTCATCCACATAGACCCTGAGTTCCCTCATGCGGGACAGGTCTGTGATCCACTCATCACCGATGTGGTCTGTGATCCAGTCAGCGAGCAGGGGATTGGCGTGAAGCAGGAAACGCCTCTGGGTGATACCGTTTGTCTTGTTGTTGAACTTGTCCGGGAACATCTCGTAGAAGTCTTTCAGCTCGCGGTTCTTGAGGATCTCGGTGTGGAGTCTTGCGACGCCGTTGACGCTGTAGCCGGCGACGATCGCCATATTGGCCATGCGGACCTGTCCGTCATAGACAATACCCATGCTGCGGATCTTCTCGTTCACGTTCACGCCGGTGTTGTTATAGACCCTGCGGATCTCGTTCTCGAAGCGGCGGTTGATCTCTTCCACGATCTGGTAGATCCTGGGCAGCAGCTGTGAGAACAGGTCGATGGGCCATTTCTCCAGAGCTTCCGCCATGATCGTGTGGTTGGTATAGGCTGTGCACTTTGTGGTCACTTCCCACGCTTCATCCCAGGTCAGCTTATACTCATCCATGAGCAGACGCATCAGCTCAGGAACACAGAGTGTGGGATGTGTGTCGTTCATCTGGAAGACAAGCTTCTCGGGAAGCTTCTTGATATCATCGTGGGTCTGCAGATATTTCTGGATCGCCGCCTGAAGGGAAGCGGAGACGAAGAAGTACTGCTGTTTCAGGCGCAGCTCTTTGCCCTGATAATTGTTGTCATTGGGATAAAGAACGTCGCAGATGGTCTTGGCCAGGTATTCCTGCTCGACGGCCTTCTGGTAGTCGCCCTTGTCAAAGGAATCGAGCTTGAAGCTCTCGACAGGCTGAGCGTCCCAGATTCTCAGGGTATCGACAAAGCCGTTGCCGTAGCCGATGACAGGCATATCATAGGGGACAGCCTTGACAGCGCTGTATCCCTCAAGGCGGTACATGTTCCTGCCCAGTTTCTCGTCAAAGTAGCTGACGGGATGTCCGCCGAAATGTACTTCCTGAGTATACTCGGGGCGGCGCAGCTCAAGGGGATTTCCGTTCTCAAGCCAGTTGTCAGGAACTTCCTTCTGGAAGCCGTTTTCAATTTTCTGCTTGAACATTCCGTAATGGTAGCGGATACCGCAGCCGTAAGCGGCGTAGTTCAGAGTGGCGAGGGAATCCAGGAAGCAGGCAGCAAGACGTCCGAGGCCGCCGTTTCCGAGTGCCGCGTCAGGTTCCTGATCCTCGATCGAATTCAGTTTGAAGCCAAGCTCTTTGAGTGCCTCTCCGATGGGCTGATAAGCCATGAGGTTGATCGCGTCATTGCCGAACGCGCGGCCCATCAAAAACTCCATGGACAGGTAGACAAGCCTCTTGGGATCCTGGTCATCAAAAGCCTTCTGCGTGCGCATCCAGCAGTCGATGATCTGATCTTTGAGAGCCAGAGCGGATGCCTGGAACACCTGCTGCTCCGTGGCTTCCTTCATTGTGCGGCGGTACATGGTGCGCACATTGTACTCTACACTTCTCTTAAAAAGGTCTTTGTCAAATTCAATAGCAGGTCTTTTTATCATAAATTCCTCACTTCGGAGCATTCTGGAAAAGCCGACAAAAGTGTCAGCCTGCATGGCGCCCGCAATGCTCCCTGCGGATGCCATGCAGCAATTTTTCATTCACTCACCCGTCCGGAACAGGCGGCTGAAAAAATGTATGTTTCGCGTTTTACATTCTGTGGAGTCGGGCGGGATCAGGGCGATCCGCGCGCACCCCTATGATCAATTCTGTGTCCCGGCTCAGGCTTTTTCCACAGAAATGACTGCCTTTTCTCCGTTGATATCCCACTCTTTTTCGTGGGCCAGACTCTGACCGTCGAGCACTTCCACAGCGAGGACCTTGTCGGCGATTGCCTTTTCGTTCTTGTGCAGGACCTGGGTCAGCTTGTCGTTGCCCGCGAGTGAAACGCGGATGCGGTCCGTGACCTCGAATCCGGAATCCTTGCGCATGGTCTGGATCTTGCTGAT
>JAUNEM010000099.1:6399-9362 GCA_030525515.1 Eubacteriales bacterium | reverse complement strand
TACATCGACATCGATCTCAGCCAGAACCTGCGCTATATCACCCTGAATGTGGACCTGTTCACCGGACATAGAGGATTCCGCGACATCGACGAGTGCTTTGTCGGCCTCATGGCTGTCAAAAAATACAAGGAGAATGTCCGGCTCTATGACCCGGCGAACTACTTTTTCACCCACGACCTCATGCAGGATACCCGGTTTTTGAACTACGGCTATATCGACGTCCTGAACCGCTATGTCCGTTTCGTGGGAAAGCCCTTTACCAGGGACTTCGCTTCCCATCTGGACAGGGACCACGACGCCAGCTTCTATGTGCAGGAATATCTCGACATCCTGTTCAAAGCCCAGGGCGCTGTTCCGGTACAGACGCAGGAAGAGGCCGACCTGGTCCTCACCGTGGGGAAATCCACGATCCCGGGCGCTGTCAGCCTCATCGACAATAATTTCTTCCTGGATGCACAGTAGGGTTATCCGGTATCTCCCGGCATGATCGATCGTGCAATTCTCCTGACTGGACAAGATTGACGAAAAAATGTACACTTTTCATGTATTATTCATTACCTATTAAGGAGGAAATTATGAAAAAGTATCTGTCAGTCTTTTTAACAGCTGCCATGATCACAATTCTGTTAGCAGGTTGCGGCGGCTCATCGGCTTCAGGTTCTTCGGAATCCGGTGCTCCGGCTCCGGAAGCCGGGAAAGTGGAAACTGCGCAGGCACCTGCGCAGGAAGTAGTAAATCCGGAAGATGCTTCCGCTCAGGAAGACATTAGTACAGAGACTGTTTCCGCTCAGGACAGCACAAGTACAGAGGCTGCTTCCGCTCAGGATCAGGACGCTTCAGCTGCTGCAAAGGGTTTTATGCGTCTCAGTCAGACAATCAAAGATCCAAGCGGGCATCTGAATGCGAAGTTCACTTATTATGAAGACCAAAGCCTTGCCAGTCTCATAATGGATGGCAATCCGACAGATGATAATTATTCCTATTTTGTTACCATATACGACCGCGAATATGACGAGGAAGGCAAGTGGACCGGCTCCACAAACTATAGAGTTACTGACATTACAGATGTTGAAGGGATCAACCTGGATGATTATAGAAAAGACGAAAATATAGTCTCCACAGAAGTGTGTAAATACGACGATAATGGGTTTATTGTCGAACGCTATGACCTGTATGGAAATCTGACCGACAGATATACCTATAACAGCAAGGGGCAGAGAATTCTTTCAGAGACCTGCCACGAGGGCGATGTACTTGATTCAATGGAATCCACATATAACGAGCAGGGCATACTGATCAAAAATGTCTCAAAAGGATTGAATGATGTTTTGCAGGAATTCACCCCTTTCGGTGTAACAACACTTGAGACATTAACAGAAAGAAAATCGGAAAGCGGCGATAATACTGACAAGTTGGAGCTGCAATATGATGACAAAGGTATTCTCACCGGCGGCGAATGGTACAGTGACGGAGAATTATCATCTTCCCAGAAATACGAACTGGATGAAAACGGAAATATCATTAAGATATCTACATTCGACAAAGACGGCAACCTTATAACAATCGCAGAAAACGAAATTGTTCCTGTTAATCAATAAACGTTCCTTTTAATCAATAAATAGGTAGAGACGTTCTCATCGACCTCTGCCTCTGACTGGCACGAGAGCGCGGCGAAGCGGAAAAACATTACACTGTCCATACCATAAAAAGCCTCTGCAAAGAGATGTTTTTACAAGAAGATAAGCGGATTCCCCACTTGATCCGAGAATCCGCTTTTTTTGTGACCATTTCTCCCTGAAACAGCTTCGCTGAAAGAAATCTGATTTTTAAACTGTGATCTGTTCTTACTGCGACAGATGTGAAGACGTCGACGACAATAACCTTTTTCAGGAGACTGAGGTCTCGCCCGCCAGGACACTTTTTTTTCAGGAGATTGAAATCTCGCACGCCAGGACTTTTTTGTAGTCTTCGTAGTTTTTGCGCAGAAGCACAGGAATATTCAGTTCATAGGGACATTTGGGCAGGCACTGGCCGCAATAGACGCAGTCCTCGATCTGTTTCATGTTGGCCTGCCATTCTTCGGACAGCCATTTTTCGGATGGGGCGCGGCGCAGGAGCAGGCTCATGCGGTTGCAGTTATTGATCTTGATGCCCACTGTGCAGGGCATGCAGTAGCCGCAGCCGCGGCAGAAATCTCCGCTGAGTTCATTGTGTTCCTTTGCGATAAAGTCTTTCATTTCGGGGGTCAGCTCCGGTGTCTTGTCCATGTAGGAAAGCCACTCGTCCAGCTCCCTCTCCCGCTGGATGCCCCAGATGGGGATGATGTCATACTGGCTGACAAAAGCCATGGCGGCATCGGATCTTGTGATCAGACCGCCCGCGAGGGCCTTCATGCAGATAAAGCCCATGCCCGCGGCGAGACAGTCCTTCATCATCGCCGTTTCCTTGTCCAGGCTGAGGTAGCTGTAGGGGTACTGCAGGGTCTCATAGAGGCCGCTCTTGATGATCTCCTTTGCCACTTCCAGCTTGTGGGCGGTGGCGCCGATGTGGCGGACTTTTCCCTGAGCTTTAGCCTCCAGAAGACATTCGTACATACCGGTTCCGTCACCGGGCTTATAGCATTGCTGCACGTTGTGCAGCTGGTAGACATCGATATAGTCTGTCTTCAGAAGCCTCAGGGAGGTCTCCAGGTCCTTCCAGAAGGCTTCCGGAGTCTTTGCGTGGGTCTTGGTCGTGATGATGATCTCTTCTCTCCTGACAAAACCCGTGCCGAAGGCCTCTCCCAGCTTCTCCTCACTGTCGCTGTAGCCCCTTGCCGTGTCAAAAAAGCGCATGCCTCCGCTGTAAGCCTTGCGCAGGAGCCTGACAGCCTCCTCCCTGGGAACGCGCTGGATCGGAAGGGCGCCGAAGCCGTTCTGGGGAACTACGATATCGGTTTTTCCTAATTGAATCTGTTTCATAAA
>JAUNEM010000099.1:1199-6389 GCA_030525515.1 Eubacteriales bacterium | reverse complement strand
GCTGCTTTTCTTATCAGCTGCTTTGCAAGACTTTTCCGCAAACCCTGTCTTTTTACAATGAGCTTTCTTTATAATGAATTTTCTTTCAAATACTCCTCCAGAGACTTGATCAGCTCCTCACCATCCAGGTTATAGAAGAGTTTGGTTAAACAGCCCGTGATCATGGGATTGATATCCATGCCCAGTTCTGCCGCCCTGGCGTCGTTCTTGATCCCGTAGCATCTCTTGCCGGCCTGATAACCGATGCCAAGCTCAACACAGGCTCCCTCATCAGGTGCCCTGCCGTCCAGATTCACGAAAACGATGTCTGCCTTGAGCACCTCATCCTTATCTTTCTCGAAAATGATTTTGGTTTTTTCCTCTGCTGTCATTTCTCCGATTTCAGGCGCCAGAAAGCCGTCGCGCTGAGGAAGGAAGACTTCATATCCATAACTCTCGAGAATTGTCACGATTTTGAGGTTGTAGTCTTTTTCGGCATCATTGAAGAGAGGGCCGGCGAAATATACCTTTTTGCCCGTGGTGTCAGCCTCTGATCCGGCGGTTTCAGCCCCTGCGCCGATGATCGGATGACAGATGGATAAAGCGATGACGGCAATAACCGCCAAAAGGATAGCTTGAATTCTCATTGATTTGTTCTTCATACACGACCTCCTCTTTTGTGCTTTCCTTTTTTTACCGACAGCAGACAATGTCCGGCATTCGCGGTATTGATGTGTTATTTCCATTATACACTACTGCTCTCCTCTGAAAAACATGCCGGCTGTATAAGTTCATGTTATTCTGTTTAATGTACATCGGAAAACAGTCATTCGGAGACAGGCGTAGACAGGGGACGGTTCTTTGTCTCCGCCTCCCCCTGCCTCTGCCCTGGTGATGTAACCTCCATAGGATATTATTCGACTTTGTAAACAAAGAATAGTAAAATTACATTAACTAAAACGTACCTGCATCTCCCCGAAAGGGCAGGTTCACAAGGTTTACCAGTGTCAGTTTTCATTTTATAGGGAGGTAAACAATGAAAAAGAAATTGGCAGTTTATATCTGCTGTCTTGCCATGGTCTGCGCTCTTTTCAGTGTACAGAGCCCTGTGTTTGGGCAGGATGTATCCGGCGGTGAAAATACGCAGCAGAAAGCCGGGTCTGAAGAAATCACATCAACCGACAAGGTTTTGTCAAACGGTCTTTTTTCGGTGACTATGCCGGATGATGTGCAGGGTCTGTATGTAGGTGTTTTTGAAGATAATACGATCATAATCTGTGACAAGAAGTCCCGTGAGGAAAAGGCCGGAGGTCAGGTGTATGAGATTTCCGCGGAAAGGTCCTCTATGGATTACACCAGAGATCCTGCGCTGAAAAAGTATGGTGAGCTGACGTCCGGTGACGGAACTGTCTATGATATGACGCTCAGCCATCCCACAGATGTGCGGTACAATCCTGTGAACGGCGGCAAGCCGGAGTCTTATAAAAAAATTGAGGAGAAGGCTCAGGAGATCATGGATTCCATAGCCAGTACGGACGGAGGTTCCTATTCCGCCGGGGCAGGAATGAAGGGGGAGGAGCTTTATCAGGATGTGTTGGAGAAGCATGTGACGGCAGTCACTGAGGGCTGGAGTGCCGCCCGGCTGGAGGAGGAAGGAATGAGTCCGGCTTATGAGCTGATCGGGAAGCTCTACAGAGATGCAGCCCTTGACCACCTCTTCTACGCTTATACCGACCTCACCGGTGAAGGTGTGGAGGAGCTCCTGATTGGTGAGCTCCGGGACGAAGATCACAAGCTGGCAGTTTACGATATTTATACGATTGACGATCACAAGCCTTTCCATACCCTGAGCGGCTGGAATGAGAACTGGTATTATGCCGGAGAGAACTATTTGATCAATGTGTATAAAGGCGCAAATGATGAAGAATACTGGTCTGTTCAGGATGAGGATTACTGTATCACGAACAGTAAATCAAAAGGGTACTCAAATGGTTTCGAAACATTCGTGATCGACCGCAGTAAGAATGAGGAACAGCCCTGGTTTATCTCCGCCTTCAGCGGATCCTTTCAGAATGTCACTCAGGAAGAATATGAAGAAAAGTTCAACAGAAGCGTCAAGATCAAAGAGCTTGAATCCAGACCTCTGTCAGAGGTGTCAGTCAGCCGGTAAGAAAACGGGTCCCGGGCAGTATCCCCTGATCGGGAGTGTACATAACCGGTAAAACAAAGGGTGATATCTTTCTGAATCTGATACCACTACAAAAGGGATATAATTTACAAGAGTAATATCATTTACAAGAACGAAATAATAATACAAAAGCGGATTTCCCTGGCAGTCAATCAGGGAATCCGCTTTTCTTATGACACAGCCCGTGTAAGGAATTTTACCGCCTGTCGGCGGCCCCGGGCTGGTCGGGTTTTTACCATGTTCCGGGAAGGCTGCCTGTCAGTCCGTTATAGAGTCCATGATGGTTC
Organism: Eubacteriales bacterium; assembly: GCA_030525515.1. Classification (GTDB taxonomy): domain Bacteria; phylum Bacillota; class Clostridia; order Lachnospirales; family Lachnospiraceae; genus CAG-791. Next base: position 3,935 of record JAUNEM010000099.1, on the reverse strand, counting down.
TCTTCTGTATCAGTCCAGCAGCGACTTGTCGATGATCTGGAAGTTTGCCCTGTGAATGTAGAGGGCTTTTCCGTCTATCATCAGTTTTGTAAACCGGGGCAGGTCTTCCTGGATTTCCCAGTAGACTTTCTTTCCGGAAAATGCATAAATCGGAGCTCCCATCTGGGATTTGATGACTACAACCATGGGTTTTCCGAACTTGTTTTTTATGCTGTTTATCTTTCCGCTGATCAGGGTTGAATCCATGATTCCGGAAGATGTACTCTCCACTTCATCCAGATAAAATTCGTGTTCCGGAACAAGCCGTGTATCGTAGAAAACGCAGGTATCACCACAGGAAATCAATTGCTTTCCGTCAATCGTGATCGTAATCACAGAGCTCAATGTCTTTGTCGAATACCACTCATCGGTATTGGAGGAATAGGTTTTTTCCTCAACAATGTTGTTATCGATATCGATCTTTTTCCCGTGGGTTCTCATGGTACGAATCCCTATATTATCAAACGTATCAATATAGTATTCATTTCCGATAATACTTCCGTGAAGATCATGGATTCCGCTGCCTGCTTTTGCGCAGCCGGCCATGGCTGTCATCAACAGCAGCAGTGCAGCAATCATTAAAGCTCTTTTCAGCTTCCTCATGGTTCTTTCCTCCGGTATTTTTGTTTCAATGTTTTTCTGCCGCGTTTATCTGCCGCTCCTGCAACGCAGAGCCTGATCCAATGTATGAAATCAGGCAGCTTTGTCGATCTCTTCGGCATCTTCATTCAGGAAGTCTTCCGCTCCTGTGTTTGAGGGCTTGATTCTTTGTCGATGAATCAGGCAGCTTTGTCGATTGCCTCAGCATCTTCATTCAGGAAGTCCAGCAGACGATCCTGAAAATCATGATAAAACGGCTTTTCTACAAAGACCATATGTGCGCCGCCCGGTATGATTTCCAGTTTGGAGCCTTCCGGCAGGCTGTTCAGACAGGCATTCACTTTTTCATAATTCAGATATGGGTCTTTGTCTCCGCAGATGACGAGGGTAGGTGTCCGGAGTTTGGACAGGTCAATCGTGTTGACGGAGCTGTCCACGCAGAGATCTCTTCTGCCTCCGTTGGGGCTGAACTCCCCGTCGAAATGCCAGCAGCTGGAGCACCACCATTCCCGGATCACAGGATCTGTGATTTCTTCATCGATCGATCCGTCTTCGTTCCGCTGGAAATCATCCGCTGCATGGTCCCAGGTATTATGGTGAAAAGGTTCTGTAACTGCGTACTCTCCTATGCCGCACAGGATCGGGGCATAAAGGACCAGCCTGTTAATCAGCTCAGGATGCGCGGCCGCAAAGCGGCTGACTGTCACGGTTCCCCAGCTCCATCCCAGAAGATCAATCGTCTCCTGCCCGGTTTCTGCAATGATCTTTTCCGCCGCGGCATGGATGTCTTCCGCCGCATAGTCGGAATCCGGCATAAAGCCGTCCTCCACTTCTTCGGACTGGCCGAATCCAGCTATGTCCAGAAGCCAGACGCCATATCCCTCTCCTGCCAGCTTGCGCACCAGGCTGTAATCCTTGTAATCAATATCGAATTCATGGGAGGAGTAGGTCACTCCGTGGATCAGCAGGATCTCTCTCTGCGGCTGTGTCCCGCTGAGCAGTGTCCTGGTCAGATGCAGGTCGATTCCGTTCCTCTCAAGAGGAACCACCGTCCGGCTATATTTTTCATCTGTTTCCCTTTCCGTCTTGTCGGTAATGGCATGGACAGAATCATCCGCTTGTTCAGAAACGTCTGTTCCGGCATAGGCAGAAACATCAGACGTGTTATCAGTTTTATCTGTTCCGGCATGGGCTGAAATAACCGGCAAAATCATTACACACAACAATATACACACCGTAGTCTTAATCTTATTTTTCATTCTGCTTACATCTCCTTAGCTGTAATTTCATTTCTGTGTTCAGATGCAGATCTCCATCCCGTCTTCCGCCAGGGAAATGTTGGTCCCGGCGGTCATCTCCCTGATCTTCCTGAAATCCTCTTCTCCCCAGGCGGGGTTATGGTGGATCAGGAAGATCCTGGCAAGGCTCTTTAGAGGAAGCCCCTCCTTCAGCTGCAGCAGAGAGGTGTGCCTGTAACTGTCTTGTCCGGGCTCCCGGTACTCCCAGCATTCGTGAAAAAGAACATCCGCGCTGACTCCCTCCCAGGCTTCCGCGCTGAAAGACAGATCCGTCGCATAGATCAGCCTGTCATCCAGGGCGATCCGATAGGAAGGCGCCGAATGCTTCTGTCTTGTGACCGTAATCTTTGTATCGCCTATAAAAAATGATTCTCCCGGGAAATCCAGTACCTGTACATCATGAGAGAAGGCATCGATGCTTCGTGAAAAGAATTCCTGCCTCAGGAATGCGCGAAGATAATAGTCTGTTGTCTCCGGGTAAGCCATAAGTCCCGGACCGTAAACCCGGAAGCGCTTCTCCCTTATAAAAGGGTCTATGTAGCTGAGACCGATTATATGGTCCAGATGATAGTGGGAAAGCAGCAGGTGGACTGTGTCGTACTTGTCCAGGATATGGGTGTATTTCCGGATGTTGGAAAGGCCTGTTCCCGCATCAAGGATGAAAAGCTGCCCCTTGTTTTCTACCATAATACAGCTCGTCTCATTGGCTCCGGGAATCCAGCCGGCAGCACCCAGAATATATATGTTCATCAGTCAGATTCACCTCCTTGAACGAGTGATGGATGTTTTGCTGTCCTGT
>JAUNEM010000099.1:0-1102 GCA_030525515.1 Eubacteriales bacterium | reverse complement strand
TTTCACTCTGTGATTTCTGTAGATACAAATGACAGCACATAAGATGTTACTGTCCGCTCTCTTTCGAGGGTATGAACAATAACCATAAGATTTCAAGGCTTGATTTCCGCAGACACAAATCACAGGACAAAGGTTCACCGGAAAAGGAGGCAGGCAAATGAAGACATCAGGAAAAAAAACATTCACCGGGGTATTTGCATATCTGCTCATACTGACTCTCGTCTTTTCAGTGTTCCCGCCCATACATGCGGAGGCTTCGTCCGCAAGGCGGCAGGCAATCAGGTACTACAGGAAGATGCTTGGAAAGCAAAAAGTGTACGTTATGCCGGAAGGGAAAAAGATCGGATCCAGAAGTAAGAATCATACCTCTGCTTTTTACAAATACAGCAAGCGGTCGGATGTCAAATTCGCGCTGATCTATCTGGATCATGACAACGTCCCGGAGATTCTTCTGTACGATTGGAATTACGGATATGGAATCTGGACTTATAAAAACAAACACCTGGCATGCATCTTCTCTTCAGATTTCTATAGCAAACCGTATGGATATTATAGAAAGAAGGGGGTGTATGTTGAGAATTACCTCACCGAAGAAAACCCGTCCTACAGAGTATATTACAGACTCCCTTCCCACCCCGGGGAAGTCTGGCTGGAAAAGGATTATTACCGGGGGAAAAACAAGCACACAGAGTACTGGAAGGGAGGGGATCCTGTTTCCAGGAACAGGTTTTACTCGATTCTGAAGGGGAGTGTCGGCAGCAGAGGAATGACCAGGATTCATCTGCACAGAAATAAACATTCCAACAGAAAAAAATATCTGCCTGGATAATGCCATGTACAAAGCAGCCGTGCTTGTTGCAACACACCTTAGGTGTATCGGAGCATTTATTCTTCGAAAATGAAATCCTAATGAAGCAAGACTGTGCTGGAAATAACACCAACGATCTGACGCTAACGAAAACTATATCAGCCGCGGGTGTCAGTATCCGCACATGAAACACCGGCCGGGCCTTCCCTCCTGAGGAGAGAGACCCGGCCGGTGGTCTGTTTGTGTCACAGTCAAAAATAAACCCCCTGCTCTGCAGGGGGAGGGCAGATCTTT
>JAUNEM010000296.1 GCA_030525515.1 Eubacteriales bacterium | reverse complement strand
ACTTCTCCCGGATTCCGAAATTATCCCTGTAGATCTCAAAGACATCACCAAAAGCTCCTCCGCCCAGGCATCGTATGACATGCCATTGCGGCCAGAAGGTCTTCAGTTCTTCCTCTATAATCCTGCATTTGATGTCGTAGTTATTCATAGCTACTTTCCTGTCCCCCGGCACCATCCGCTGCTTTATTTGACACATTGCGATGCATAAATTTTTTCAAATGCTCCCTTTCACAGTAACACAGTTCGCTTCTTTTTTCTACGAAAAAACCCTCCATCCGAAGGTGAAGGGTCGCTGCTTATCAGTTTCATGTTCTCCGTCCTCCTGACTGCCTCCACCCGAAGGCGGATCCGGGCAGTGCCAGGCTGTCAATAACTGATACCCGGCCATTGTGTGAGCCCAACATAATTACCAGTGTGAATGTTCCTTTAATAGTCAAAAACATGTTTCTGCTCAGAGAAAAAGCAAACCTTGTCATCAGAGATACACCAGCCGCCTGATACCATGTCCAGCTCGTACAATATTATGAGCAGACATGTGGAACTGGATCCCGGATGGTATCGATCCGCCATAGGACCGATGATCGGGATCAGAAAAGATGATCAGAGCCATGTAGCGCTTATTCCCGGAAAGACACATGGCTACTCTTTTTATGACTACGAAACAGGTAAAAAAAGACACCTGAACGCTTCAACGGAAAAGCTGTTTGAGAACACCGCCATTATGTTCTACCAGCCATTTCCCTCCGACAAAAAGGGAAGTATCGCCTTATTGGAGTTCATGAGAAATAATCTGAACGGCGCAGATCTGGCAGGGATTATTCTTGTAACTGTCCTCATAGCCGTTTTGGGACTGGTGCTGCCCTGGTTAAATAATATGCTGATCGGCAGTGTAATCGTAACGGGCAGAATACAGTTTCTTCTGGCTCTGGGCGTATTTTTTGCCGGAACAATTATCAGCCTGTGTATATTCGAAGCCACTAAAACCATACTGGCTGACAGGATCAGTCTGCGGCTGGGTATAGGCGCGGAAGCGGCTATAATGATGAAGATCCTGGTACTCCCGGCAGTTTTTTTCCGAAAATACAGCTCAGGAGATCTGGCAAGAAGAGCTGTCTCCCGAGAACCGTCCCTTGTCTCCCGCCTGTCTCCAACCGTCCCCTTCTACTACAAGCCTCGCATTATTCTACTGTAACGATCAGTGAATGTCTTTCCTTCAAGTTGCGGATCACTTCCTCCGCTTTTTCAGTGCTGACTAAATGAAGTGATTCCAGTTCCAGCGAATCTGTGTACAGGGGCACTCTCTTTACCCGGAAACCGTTCTCTTCAAGCGCCTGGCAGATTTCATCTATGTTGAACCATCCGTTCTGCTTCGAGTCTCTTTTTACATACGTATCGACGATTTTCATCATCTTTTTGAAGAAAGAGTATGCGCCGCTGCCGAGTACGGTCCTGAGCAGGTCCGGAAAAGTCCGGTCCGGTTCGGCATCAGGAATGACCCAGTAGCCGCCGTTCTTTTTCAGAAGAGCCTTTATGTTATCCATCAGCACCTGCTTCTGATCCAATGTCAGATAGGTCAAAAGCCCCTGTGTGATAACAGTTACAGGATCTTTCATCTGGGTCATCAACCTGTGAAACTCACTGTCTTTGGAAATATCAGCACTGTAATAATGTTCCTTTATGTTTTCCTTGTGCATGGTCAGCTCTTTGAAGTGGCTTTTCAGATCTACAACCACTTCGGGCAGATCAACGCCGATATATGTGTGCAGGCCGTCGCCTACTTTCAGTATTCTCGGAGAGTATCCGCAGGCAAGATCCAGTATGACCGGGTTGTCTATTTCCATAATAATCTCGTTGGTCCGCTTGTAGAGAATTTCCGCGAGCATGGAAATGCATATCGGCAGTTTCCCCGACATCGGCAGGTGGCTGAAGATATCGAGGATACTGGTTGAGAACTGGAAGACTTTTTGAAAGTGCACAGCCTCCTCAATTCCAAGATTTGCGAGCATCGCCAGATTCACCTGCGCAGTTACACCGACTTTTGACTTTTTCATTTTACTTATTCACCTTTCCGGCCACACTGGATCGGCCATATTCTTCCGGACATGTCTTTTCGGACTTTAAGTTTCTTCCCACCTGACAGGCTTCCTGAGGATACCTTCTCCGCCTGGTCATAGAGGGAGCACCGCAGCCATATCTCTTATGAGATCCAGAACTTCTTTAATGTGAGTAAATATATGCTTCGCCTTTATATTCACCGTGATTCATGAACCGGCATATCATCCGGACCATCCGGATAATTCCAATAAGATGATCCCTGTTCTGTCTAACCTGTAAGTAAAGCCTCACAAATTCACCTCTGCAAAGCCGTTTTGTTCTTCTGCCCTGCTAAAGTTCTTTT
>JAUNEM010000098.1 GCA_030525515.1 Eubacteriales bacterium | reverse complement strand
GATCAGATGACGCCCATGATGAAGACGATGATGATCAGGACGGGGAGCACCCATGTGATGTAGGGTCTCATCCAATCCTGCACCTTGAAGCCTTCGCCCTCATTGGCTTCTTTTTTGAAATTCTCCCATCCCCATCCGCTCTTGCGGGTGCAGAACAGGACAAAGAGCAAAGCGCCCAGAGGCAGCAGGAAGTTGCTGACGATATAGTCCTCTAGGTCGAGTACTCCGGTCCCCTCTCCGAGCGGCTGGATGAAGGAGAGAACATTGAATCCCAGCGCGCAGGGCAGAGAGAGGAAAAAGATCAGGAAAATATTGGCAAGGCCGGACTGGAATCTGGTCCATCCGAACAGATCCATGCACATTGCCATGATGTTTTCGAACACGGCAAGCACTGTCGAAAATGCCGCGAAGGACATAAAGACGAAGAACAGGCTTCCCCAGAGTCTTCCCAGAGGCATGTTGTTGAAGATGTTGGGAAGGGTGATGAAAATCAGGCTGGGGCCGGCACCGGCTTCAACACCGTAGGCAAAGCAGGCGGGAATGATGATCAGGCCTGAGCAGATCGCCACAAATGTGTCGAGCAGGACGACGTTGACGGACTCGCCGAGCAGGGACTGCTCTTTTCCGATATAGCTTCCGAATATAGCCATAGAACCGATACCGATACTGAGGGTGAAAAAGGACTGGTTCATGGCGGCAACAATGACGTTCCATACACCGGCTTCCTGCATTCTCTTGAAATCAGGGATCAGCAGGTAGCGGATTCCCTCAGAAGCTCCGGGAAGGAAGAGGCTGTTCACGGCAAGGATCACCATGATGACGATCAGGGCCAGCATCATGACCTTGGTCACACGCTCCAGGCCGCTCTGAAGGCCTCTCATGTTGATAATGCATCCGAGGACGACAATGACTGCCATGAAGCCCACCTGCATGGCAGGGCTCGTCAGGTTCTGGGTAAAGACGCCTGCGACTCCGTCAGGATCCAGGCCTTCAAATCTGCCGCCGACTTCCAGGACAAAATACTGGAGCATCCATCCTGCGACGGTGGTGTAGAACATCATCAGCACGTAGTTGCCGACCAGGCAGGCGATGCTGTGAAGATGCCATTTGGTTCCTTCGGGTTCAAGCTTATTGTACATCAGGGCAGGGCTCTTCTGGCTGGCACGGCCGACAGAAAATTCCATACACATGGTGGGAAGTCCCATGATAAACAGGAAAAAGAGATAAACCAGCACGAAGGCACCGCCGCCGTACTGTCCGCACAGATACGGAAATCTCCAGACATTGCCGATACCGATCGCGCAGCCTGCGCTGATCAGAATAAACCCAAGACGACTACCCAATGATTCTCTTTGCATAATACTACTACCTTTTCTTTCGTCTACAGTTCTGCAATTAGCAGTGGTGCAATAATTCCAATAATTCTTTCCGGCCGTGCTGCCTGTCAAAGCAGCCGGTCCGGTTACGGTTCCTCGCCCCCGGTCGGTTCCTGGGTATCAGGTCCTTCCTGCCGGGCATCTGTATCGGATTGTGAGTGTTCGAAGTCGCCGCCGCCTGTAGGCAGGTCACTGTTGTCAAACGGGCTGTCCCCGTCTGTAGACTCGGATTCGGGAGACACGGAGAACTGAGTTCCTGTCATCCCCTCACCAGCCTGCGGTGAACCGCTCTCTGCGGGGGCTTTCCCGCGGCCCATCACATAGATAACGCTGAGGATCACGACCAGGAAGAGGGTCGCGAGTTTGACGCCGGCCTCTTTGGTCAATCCGAATTTTCCGAGGAAGAGATCCATTCCATCGGGTTCTTCCTCATAATATCTGCGGATCCTGCGGGCCTCCTGCACCTGCTTCTCTTCTTCTGAGAGAACCCTCTGAGAGAATTCGCGGGATTTGCGGCGGGCCTCACGTTCTTTCCTTGCTATAAGAGCCTGGGCTGCGAGCCTCTCGGCTTCCTCGCGCTCCTGGCGGGCTTTGGCTTTCTCTTCAGCGGCCCTGCGGGCTGCTTCCTGCTCTGCCAGCGCCTTTTCTTCGGCGGCTCTGCCGGCTGCTTCCTGCTCTATGCGGGCTGTCTCACGCTCTGCGGAGGCTTTCGCTTCGGCGGCCCTGCGGGCTGCTTCCTGCTCTGCCAACGCCTTTTCTTCGGCGGCTCTGCCGGCTGCTTCCTGCTCTATGCGGGCTGCCTCCCGCTCTGCGGAGGCTTTTGCTTCGGCGGCCCTGCGGGCTGTAAGCTCCCTGGCTTCCTGATTGGCACGGACTTTTTTCTCGCGTTCCCGCGCAATCTGTCCCTCAATAGCTGCTACTTCCGCAGCCGTCCCTGCCGCAGCTGCGACAGCTGCTTTTTTGGGAACATTTGCAGCTGATCCGCTCTTGCCGCTTTCCGCCTTTTTGGGAGGCTTATACGCTTTCAGGATCGGAGTGGGTTCAGCTCCAAGCGCTTCATAGTGTCTCGCCGCACGCTCGATATGTCTGCGCATGCGGTCCTCTTCCAGTCTTTCCTCCAGATTGTGGCGGGCTATGGCAATCCGGCGTGTCACTTTTTCAAGGGGAGTGACCGCTCCATAAGAAACCTTTTCGCGTACAGGACCTCCGGGGCCTTCTTCCACAGGAGGAAGATTTCCCGTCTCCTCCTGCCTCTGAGACTTTCTCAGATCCCGGGGAGCATAGTCAAATGCAGCGTCAGCGTCCTTTTCTTTTTTGGACACTGCTGCGGAACGGACACGAACGGGCGCGCCGCACTTGTCACATTTTTTGGCGCCATCTGCCAGTCTGGCACCGCACTTTGAACAAAACATTCTCTTCTAAACCTCTTTATTAAAACGGCAGGATCTGCCGCAAAAAGACCTGTTCCGGAAAGGCAGAACATCAGAAATGCTCTTTTTTTGTAAACCGGAATCAGGACGCAAGTGTCTCCGAACTGCCCTCATATATGTATCCGGTATGGATCTATATGGATCCGGGCAGGCAGGACCCTCTTCTCTCTCAGATCATTGAAAAGACAGAACGTTGAAGAGAGCCTGAAAAAATCGATATACATTATAATCAGATGTCCTGTGTTTTGCAATCCTCACCGGCACATCCATTATGCTTTCTCAGCACTTTCTCAGCATTTTCTAAGTACTTTTATTGTTCTTTCTCAGGTTCAGAAACGCGTGTGCGCGGCAGGAGTTTTTTCACTTCTTCTGTAGTAAAAGTATAGGCGCTGTTGCAGAACTGGCACCTGAGTTCAATGTCTTTTCCCTCTGAAATGATATTCTCAAGCTCTTCCGTCCCGAGAAGGATCAGGCCTCTTGAAAATCTTTCCTTGGTGCAGTTGCAATAGAATCTCACGTCTTCTCTGGAGGTGACCTCCGGTTTGAAGCCTTCCAAAACGACGTCCAGAAGGTGCTCGGGTGTGCTTTCCTCTTCGAGGATCGATGTGACAGAGGAGATTTTGCGGATGTTTTCTTCGAGGCGGGAGATCACTTCGTCCTCCGCAAAGGGCATGAGCTGGACCACAAATCCGCCCGCTCTGCGCACGGTATTCTCTTTGTTCATCAGAACTCCCAGGCCGACAGCAGAGGGGATCTGCTCGGACTGGGCGTAATAGGCGGTCAGATCCTCCGCGATCTCTCCGGTCACAAGCGGGATCTGTCCGATATAGGGATCCTTGAGGTTCATGTCGCGGATCACAGTCAGAGTTCCCTGCCCGATAGCCCCGCCGACATTCAGGTGTCCCTGGGCGTTGGGATCAAGGATGACATGGGGATTCTTGACATATCCCTTGACATGGCCCTGGTTGTCAGCCGTGACGACCAGACCCTGCATGGGACCGTCGCCGTCGATCTGGATGGTGAGAAGGTCGCGGGGTCCCTTGAGCATATCCGCCATCATCAGGGCTCCGGACATAGCCCGGCCGAGAGCGGCCGTGGCGATCGGGCTGGTATTGTGGGCCTGGCGGGCTTTCTCGGTCAGGTCGCGGGAAGTGATCGCAAACGCGCGGATCTGGGCATCCGCGGCGACTGCACGAATCATATAATCTTTGTATTCACTCATAAAAAATTCAGCTTTCCGTTAAAAATAAAAATTAAGATATAAAAATAGTGAAAGAAGCGGGAGCGCCGGACGTGCCCGGCAGTCCGCCACCTTTGATCACGTTATTTTGTCAGCGCAGGACACAACTGCGCAGTCGGTTCAACAATTGGAAAAAATTCGCCTCACTGCGAATATCTGCCGCGCCCGAGGAACATATCATCAGGCGCGGCAGTCCTTTTCCTTTATTCAAAAATTCTGAACATTTCTATTCGATATTTTCGAATTATCGTGGCTTTTCAGTGCTTCCGGATTGTCATGACCTGTGAGCGCTTCCGGGTCGTCCTGGCTCAGAAGTATTTCCGGGTCGTCATGGCTTAGGAGTACTTCTGGATCGTCGCCGTAAGGATCGGAACGATCTGGGACTTTCTGGAGAGGATTCCCTTCTGCAGGGAGTGGCTTTCATTGTCATTGTCCGGGAAGGCTTCCAGAGCCCAGTCGGACTTGTCGCCGGAGCGGAAGACGATGGAGCCGTTGTCCAGAATGCTGGTGAAGACCATCAGGCACAGATCCAGGTTCTTTTTCTTGGTGAACTCATCCAGGACGGACTGGATCTCGTCGTTCTTGCCTTCCAGGGCCTTGAATGTGGAAATGATGACCTGGGAGACCATGGTCTTGCAGTTCTCGATCTCAAAGTACTTGATATCCTGGTTGAGAAGCTCGGGAATGCTCTTGCCCTTGATGTCCGCGCCGACGGAGAACATTTCAGAGGCAAATTCATCGATGTCAAGATCCGCGATCGCGGCGAGGATATTGGCGGTACGCTTATCCTTTTCGGTGGTCGTCGGGGACTGGAACTTGAGCGTGTCGGAGAGAATGGCTCCGAGCAGGAGTCCCGCCAGATTCTGAGGAATCGGGATCTGGTTTTCACGGAACATGGTCGCGACGATGGTCGCGGTACTGCCTATGATCTCATTTCGGAAGGCCACGGGGCGCTTTGTGGAGAAATCGTTGATCCTGTGGTGGTCGATGACTTCCAGGACCTCGGCCTTGTCGATGGCTCTCACGGACTGGGAGAACTCGTTGTGGTCGACAAGGATGATCTTTTTGTTCTTGCTGTTCATGATGTGGTAGCGAGACGCACAGCCGACGATCCTGTCGTTCTCATCCACGATCGGATAGGCGTGGTAACGCGTTCTCATCATCTTGCTCCCGACGTCCTCCGCCAGTTCGTTGGCGTAGAACTTGACGATCTTGGTTGCCATGATCTTGCTGATCGAAGGCGCGAAATAGGTATATCGGGAAGTGTTCATGGTACTGTGTCCGGAAAGGATCAGGGAACAGCCGTATTTTTTGGCCAGTTCGACGACTTCCTCATGGACTGTATCTGTGCGGACCAGGATCAGCATACCGGCGCCGGTCTCGATCAGGTGTTTCTGGGCATCAATGTCATCACCGGCGATGACGATTTTGTCCTTGACATCGTGGATGGCGATATCTTCCTTGGTGATCGCGATGACCGACACTCTGCCGCGGATATGGCGGTCAGGGGCGCGGTAAATGATCTTTCCGCTGATGGCGGTATTGATATTTTCGGGGGAGATATCCTCCAGCAGCTTCTCGGTGCTGGCTGTATCGCCCATGGCGACCAGCCCGATATCGTTCATGGTCACCATTCCGACAACCCTGTTTTCATCATCGACGACACCGCAGGTCTGCTTGTCGGCGCCGTGCATGAGCTGAATGGCTTCATAGATGGTTTTGTCAGGCGTGATCGTAGTCGGTTCATCGATCTCGATCTCGGACATTTTGACTCTGGCATCCTCCAGCAGCATGGGCTCCTGGAATCCGAATCTGTCGAGCAGGTATTTGGTCTCTGTGCCGATTTTGCCGAGTCTGCAGGGGATAGCCTTTACGCCGTTGGCGCGCTTGAAAAAAGCATAGCCGATGGCGGCTGCAATGGAATCTGTATCAGGGTGCTGATGTCCTGTAATGTAAATCACATCCTGGGTCATTTTTTTCTCCTTTAACAATTGTTTTTTGAAGGTTGTAGATACTCTTAAATGATCCAATGATCCCTTCCGGGATCCGGCCGCGTCCTCAGGATCTTATTCGTCGTCCTCCTCCCTGGGTTCATCAAAGGGATTCAGAGGGGAATACTCATGTTCTGCCTGATCCAGATATTCCTCCAGACAGATTCCGGCCTTATGGATGATTTCCGCATGTTCTTTTCCGACATAGCGGTAGTGCCAGGGTTCAAAAATGATCCCGGTGATCTCGTTCTTATCCTTGGGATAGCGGAGAACAAATCCGTACTCCCAGCAATGCTCCATGAGCCATTGTTGTGTGAATGTGTCGACCTGGCTTTCATCCAGGCTCATATTTTCAGAAGAATAGATGTCCGCCGCAAGACCCAGCTCGTGTTCGCTGGTTCCCGGAACCGCCACAGCGGTGGCCGCCATAGCCTCTGCTTCCTCCTGTCCGCAGCCCTGATTGAGCCATCTTTTGATCTGCTCGTCAAAGAGAAAAACCTGTTTTTCATGAGGTCTGAATCCTGAGCAGACGATAGGGGTTCCCCCCGCCTCCGCACAGTCTCTGAGCATTTCCATCAGCTGATCATAGCAGATACTGCTGATCTGCTGTCCGTTGTCCAGGTCGACCGCTTCCACCTCGTAGTCTTCAGGAAGGTAGTGCCATTTGTTGACGAGGAGGAGAAGGGGCTCTTCCTGCAGTTTTTCCCTGCGCTCCTCTCTCACTTGCTCCCAGAGCCTTTCCTGGGCTCCCGATTCGGGTGTGAATTCCGCGCCTTTTCCGCTGTCCAGGATTTCCATGTACTCGCTGCGGATCGTGTCCTCTGCCTGCTGCTTCAAAACTCCGGCAGCTTCCTGAGCCCGGGAAAACAGTCCCCGGAAAGCATTGGCCAGAGCCTGATTCCCCTCAGCTCCCACGGTCTGGCCGGGCAGGGTCTGTGACCATCCGGTGGTCCCTGCCTCGTCCGCCGGCGCAATGCCGTCATAAGCTGCTTCCGCGCCCTCCTCAGGCGCCATCTCCGATGCTGTTCCGGTCTCCGCAATCTGATTATTCCCGGATCCGGCCATGCTCAAAAACAGGATGCCGCCGAGCAGTGCCGCGACAACTGCGACAACCATGGTCGCTGCCAGCGTGTAGCCGACTTTCCTGACAAGGGAGGCAAAAAAGAATCTCCACCAGATCAGGCAGACCTCCAGCAGATGTCGGATGCTCTGTCCTGCGCGGGCAGGAAGTGAAGACACTGCCTCGGCAGTTGTCGGACCGCCGGTCCCGAATACCGGAGCAGTCGTCATAGCGTCGGTCCCGTCTGCTTCAGGACGGGATCCTTCCGTTTTTTCGATGGCAGTGAGCCCGTCTGCTTCAGGATGGACTTCTTCTGCTTTTTCCGGGGCTGCAGCCCCGCCTTTTTCCGGATGGAAGCCTTCCGCTTTTTCCGGGCCGGTGGGTCCGCCTGTTTCCGGATGGAACTCTTCTGCTTTTCCGGGGCCGGTAAACCCGCCTGTTTCCGGATAGGATCCTCCTGTTTTCTTCAGTGCTTTGCTTTCTTCTCCGGTAAGAGTTCTGTTTTTTTCAGTCAGTCCGGCTGCTTTCGAGCCGGTTCCCTTCTTCCCTTTCTGTCCGGCTGCACGGGTGCCGAAGAGCCCTGCCGGAAGGGTAATTTTATCCGCTTTGTGACGCGGTGCTTTATTGGACCGGCTTTTTCCCGTGGACTTTTGAGACTTTGTGTCCTGTCCCGTCCGGGGCTTTTTTGCCGTCCACCGGCTTATAAAGTGCCGGGCGGTTTTCTTCTCACCCTTGTCCTCACCGGGCTTGCCGGGCTTATTGCCGTCCGTGCCGTCCGGGCCTTTGTGCTCAACGTTCTGGCCAGGCTGGTTTCCGTCCGGACCTTTGTGCCCGATGTTCTGTTCGGGCTTATTGCCGTCGGGAGCTTTGCCCTCACTGTGCCGGCCGGACTGGTCAGGATGGGATTGTTGTGTCTTCTCGTCCCTGGTATCACTCAGGCCGGCTTCAGCCGGATCCTTCTGAGCCTTTTGATCTTTTTCTTTTAGAGCTGTCTGATCTTTCTTAGCGGATACAGGATCTTTGGCATGAAGCTGTTTCTCCTGCTGTTCCTGTTTCTCCTGTTTTTCCTGTTTCTCCTGTTCTCTGTGCAGGAAAGAAGCCTCTTTGCCGCGGTTCTGCTTCTCGCGGTTTTTCAGCTTGAGCTGCTCCGCCTTTCTTTCACGCCTTGATTTCTTTCTCTTCCCCGGCTGTTTTTTCCTGTTTCCGGATGGATTGGCTTTGTCCGGGGATTCCTGCTCCTGCTCTGGATCAGGATCAGGACCTGTGTGCTTTTGGGCCGGCTCAGGAAGCTGTCCGGCAGGCTTTTCCGCCGGGCCGTTGTTCTTGCGGAGGGATTTCTCTGCCTCTTCCTGAGAATGATCATTTGTTTTTCCGTCAGACTGATCCGCACTTGTACTGAATGAATCGTCTTTTGGGGAAGAAGGTCCGGCCTTCTTCCCGTCATCCGTTGCTTTTCCTTTTCTTTTCAGACTTTTCGGAAAGGATTTCGCGGCATTATGTATTGTATTTTTTAAATCATTCGGGTCAAATTGCATTATTCCGCTGCCTTTCTTGCGAAAAAAGCCTCGTTTTTCCAATGTCCTGTTTCAGGTCATTCCGCCAGATATTCTTCCAGGCAGATTCCTCTTGCCTGGATCTCCTTTGCCGCCTCGACTCCCACATATCTGTAGTGCCAGGGCTCATAGATGATTCCGGTGATCTCACTTTTGCTGACGGGATATCTCAAAATAAAGCCGTAATCCCAGCAGTTGTCCATCAGCCACTTCTGGGTGTCTGTGTTTGCCTGGGATTCATCGAGCAGCTGGTTTTCGCTGTCGCAGATGTCCACGGCAAGTCCCATCTCATGTTCACTGGTCCCGGGAACCGCAACGACAGTTCCGGCTTCCTTCTCAGCCTCTTCCCTGGTCATGCCTTCTTTCATATTCTTGGCGACCTGTTCCTTAAAAAGACGAACCTGTTTGTCATGAGGACGATAGGAGGAGCATACAATCGGAATGCCTCCGCTCTTTGCCTGGCAGTCGTCCAGCATCTGCTTGAGAGCACTGTAACACCTGCTGTCCACGGATTCTCCGTTCAGCAGGGATGTCGTCTCCACAGTAAAGCCTTCCGGCAGACTGTTCCACGGATTGACCAGAATGAGATTCCATTCATCCTGGCGGGCATAAGTGGTCTGCGCAGGGTCCAAAACTGCGGGAGTCACATCCAGGGCTTCCGCATTGTCCGCGTCAGCGCTCTGAGCATCTTCCGCGGCCGCGTCAGCATTCCGGGCATCCGCGTTTTCGCCCTCTGCATTTTCAGCTTCCGCG
>JAUNEM010000295.1 GCA_030525515.1 Eubacteriales bacterium | reverse complement strand
GAACCGTCCCTTGTCTCTTTTTGGAGATCGACCATAGATCGACCATGAATCGACTGTGAATTGACCGTGAATTGACAAGGCCGCGTGAGTTGTTTTTTTGACCGCGTACAGGTAGAATAATTTAGAAATAGAAACAATGATTTTTTCCGTGCTTAAACTGAGACAGGGGGAAAATAAATGAAGATACTCTGCTATTCAAAATGCGGCACCTGCAGAAAGGCTCTTAAATGGCTGCGTGAGAAGGGAAAAACTTTCGAGGAGCGAAGCATAACGGACGAAAAACCTACCCGCGAAGAGCTGGTTCAGTGGCATGCCGCGAGCGGGCTGCCGCTGAAGAAGTTTTTCAATACATCCGGAAAGCTCTACAAGGATAATCACATCAAGGACAGGCTCCCGGGCATGTCAGACGATGAAATATATGATCTCCTGGCAACGGACGGAATGATGGTCAAAAGGCCTGTGCTCCTCCTGGATGACGGTCGGGTTCTGGTCGGTTTCCACGAAGAGGAATGGGTTCAGGCTCTGGGGGAAAACTAAGTCCTGCAGGGACTGTGCCTGTCCGGCTATAGGATCTATAGGGTACGGAAGAAGTCTGTGAAGAACGCGGCGCCGCCGCCGTTCTGACAAGCGGCGCAGAGCCGCTCTGACAAGCTGCCGCAAGTCGAAAAGAGGGAGATATAGTATAGGATGAGCAAAAACAAACTGGCAGTCATATTTCCCGGAATCGGGTATCACTGCGATAAACCGCTTTTATATCACGCGAAAAAGATAGCCGCAGCGTATGGATATAAGGTGCGGGAGGTGCCCTATACCGGCTTCGAATCCGGTGTAAAAGGCGATCCCGAAAAAATGCACAGAAGTTTCATGAAGGCCATGGAACAGACGGAGAAGATCCTGGAAGATGTTCAGTGGGAGTCTTTCGCGGACCTGCTGTTTATTTCCAAGAGCATAGGAACAACCGTTGCGGCAGAATACGCCCGTCGCCATAACCTGATCACCCGCAATATTTATTTCACGCCGGTAGGCGCCACCTTCCGCTTCCACCCCCAGACCGGAATTGTTTTCCATGGGACAGCAGATCCCTGGGCGGCAGACGCCGAGATAGAGGAGGGATGCAGAGCCTGCGGCCTGCCGCTGACCAACATTCCGGGCACAAACCACTCTCTGGAAACTCCGGAGGATCCCATGCACAACCTGGATGTGCTTCTTGATGTCATGAAGCAGGTGAACGATTATGTCAAAGCATGACCGTCAGCGCAGGCTGATTGATCAAAGCAAGGTCGTCACCGGCAGGGAAGGCTGATTGATGAAAACAGGACCGTTACCGGCAGAGAAGGCTGATTGATTAAAAGCAGAATCTGATTCCTGTGAGGGAATTCTCAATAAAGGCAAGCAAAAAAAACAGGAGGAAAGAAAATGAGAATTGTAGTACTTGATGGTTATACTGAGAACCCCGGAGACCTGTCCTGGAGCGGACTGGAAGCTTTCGGCCAGGTGACGGTCTATGACCGCACTTCCTACACAGATGCTCCCATCATAGCGGAGCGGATCGGCGACGCGGAAATCGCCGTGATCAATAAGACCCCTATTACCGCCAAGACTCTGGACGCCTGCCCTCAGCTGAAACTGATCGCTGTGCTGGCGACCGGCTACAACGTTGTCGACTGTGCGGCAGCCAGGGAGAGAGGAGTCTCCGTCGTCAATGTTCCGACTTACGGCACACAGATCGTGGGCCAGTTTGCAGTCGGCCTTCTGATGGAAATCTGCTCCCATATCGGACATCATTCAGAGACTGTCAAGGCAGGAAAATGGCAGAACGGAGTGGATTTCTGCTATTGGGACTACCCCATGATCGAGCTTTACGGCAAGACTGCCGGAATCATCGGCCTGGGCAGGATCGGCCAGACCACTGCCCGTATTCTGAACGCCATCGGCATGAAAGTGCTGGCCTTTGACGGGCACCCCACAGACAGCGGAAAAGAGCTTGCTGAGTACGTAGATCTCGATACTCTTTTCGCACAGTCGGATGTGATCTTCCTCCACTGCCCGCTCTTCCCCGCCACAGAAGGGATCATCAACAGCGCAAATATTGCCAAGATGAAGGACGGGGTGATCCTCATCAACAACAGCCGCGGCCAGCTCGTTGTCGAGCAGGATCTGGCGGATGCCCTGAATTCCGGAAAGGTTGCCGCCGCAGCCCTGGATGTGGTTTCCACCGAACCCATCCGCGCCGACAATCCCCTGCTCAAGGCGAAGAACTGCATCATCACACCGCATATTTCCTGGGCAGCCAAAGAAGCCCGTCAGCGCATCATGGATATCACGGTCGAAAATGTGCGCGCATTCCTTGCCGGGGAGCCCGTCAACGTGGTGAATCCCTGAGTCCCGGAAAAAAAGAACCGGAAACCCCGGAAAACCTGAAAAA
>JAUNEM010000294.1 GCA_030525515.1 Eubacteriales bacterium | reverse complement strand
GATCATCATCATATTGAAATATCCCTGCACGATGGTCTGGGAAATATCCAGAATATTGATTTTATTTTCCGCCAGATAGGTACAGACTGCGGCGATAATTCCAATCGTATCTTTTCCGACTACCGTAATGATTGCTCTCTTCATTGTCTCCTCCTCTTCAGCAGGACTGCTGATGTCTCTTTTTTCTCTTTCCTCAAAGGCATGCCGGACCCTGTCCGCCCGGCAGGGCCGGCAGCTGTCCGCCGGGGCGGCCTCTGCATGCATATGTATTATACGTTTTGTTTTGAAAAAACGGCTCTCGCTATACCTTTTTCTTAAAACTCAACGAGCGCCGAAGGTTCACTCCTTTTTGCCACCTGGATGGGGAGCTCCTCTGCCCTGTAGCCGGACTCGGAAAACATGATTTCTACCCGAACTGTTTCAAAGGCCAGCTCGGGAATATTGTTTTCCTTGCTCAGATGTCCCAGAAAGATCGCCCTGAGATGATCGTTCAGGACTCTGCTCAGCAGCCGGCCGCTGCTGACATTGGAAAGGTGGCCCCTGTCCCCCAGAATGCGCTGCTTGAGCATGTAGGGATAATGTCCTACCTGAAGCATATTGACATCGTGGTTGGACTCAAGGAGAAGGACATCCGAGTCTTTGAGGCATTCCGCCGTATAGTCCGTAAAGCAGCCCAGGTCCGTGCACACGCAGGCTTTTTTATTTCCCTCATAAATCCTGTAGCCGACCGGGTCCGCGGCATCATGCGAAATCCGCATAGGATTGATCTTCAGATCCCCGACCGTAACAGGCCTGTCCGGGCTCACACACACAAAGCGTTCCGGATCGATACCTGCACACTTGCTGTTGCGCAAAACCGCCTCGATCGTCCCCTTTGTGGCATAAATCGGCATCTGGGAATTCTTCGCGATCACCGGCAGACCGGTGATGTGGTCCACATGCTCATGGGTGATGAAAATCCCGTCTATATCCCTCATGTCCAGTCCGATTCCCCTGAGGGCTTCCACTGTTCTCTTTCTGCTGACTCCCACATCCATCAGAAGATGGGTGTGGTCTGATCCGACATAAATACAATTGCCGCTGCTTCCGCTGGCAATACTTTCAAACCGCATATTAATCCGCTTCTTTCGTTTCCAAAAAACATACCCGGGACAAGACGATGGCCTGACGCCCGCAAATATCCGCAAGTCCGGAAAGGCGGGCATATCCGTCTCTGCGGCCGCTTGTCCGTTGTTTATTCATGCTTTTTTTGTATTATGGTTTCCGTGTTTCCTTCGTATTATAACACAAATCCGCAAACTGGCTATGTTTTGTATGTTTCTGTTTTCCTTCTGCTTTTTTTCGTTGTGACTGGTCACACCGTGACCAGTAACGGGGCGTTTTCCATTCCAAATTGGCCTTCGGCCAATGGAAAACGCCCTTGAGCCCTGTCAGGGCTTTAGGCCCAGCACCAAACAGCGGAGTGTTTGGTGCTGGTGTGACTTGTGACTTTTCATTTTCAATCCCGTTACGATTGTTCACTCAATCCTATGTACTTTTGCTGATTTCGCGCCGCTTCTATTCCGCATATATTATAATGCTGCGTCCATTCTGCATATATTATATATAGGAAAGTTCTCTCCTCTTTTTCGATAAAACATTCTTCCTTCAATGATAGTTAAAAGCTATCAATTAATAAGAAATTATGAATTAGTCTTTGACAATTCTTTGTCGTATAATTATTTTAGCTGTAATATCAGTTGTGAGTCTTTACTTATCGGAGGTGTTGCAATATGCAAAACAACTACAAACATTTATTCAGTCCCATCACAATTAACGGGCTGACACTCCCCAACCGTGTAGTTATGATGCCTATGGGAAGCGATCTGGCCGGACATACCGGAGAGCTTACCGATGAGCACATCAAATATTATGAAAAACGTGCACGCGGCGGGACCGGCCTGATTCTTGTCGAGAATGTGTGCATAAAATATCCTGAGGGCTCAAACGGTACAACACAGCTCAGGATTGATCAGGACTGCTACATTCCCAGACTGCTGAATCTGACTGAAGCAGTTCACAAATACGGCGGAATGATCGGTGTTCAGATCAACCATGCCGGCGCTTCAGCCATGAGTTCCAGAATCGGCATGCAGCCTGTTTCCTCTTCCACTCTTCCCTCCAAGCCCGGCGGAGAGATCCCCCGTCCCCTTTCCAGAGAAGAGCTTGAGAGCATCGCAAAGGATTACGGCAAAGCCGCAAAGAGAGCCCAGATCGCCGGTTTCGACGTCGTCGAGATCCACGCAGGCCACTCTTATCTGATCAGCCAGTTCCTTTCCCCTTCCATGAATGATCGCACAGACGAGTTCGGCGGCTCTGCTGAGAACCGTGCCCGTTTCTGTCGTATGGTCATCGACGAAGTCCGCAAGGCAGTCGGCCCCAGAATGGTCA
>JAUNEM010000293.1 GCA_030525515.1 Eubacteriales bacterium | reverse complement strand
AGGGCGGAAAGCCGGCTCGATCGCCGCCTTCCCGCCCTGGAAAATGTTCCCGGGACAGACAGTGCCGGGCGGCACTGACTGCCCCGGGGAGCTGCAGTACCCCTACTTAAGGAGGTAGGGCTTCAAAATGATGTCGTTTCTGGGAATCTCACAGATGCCGAAAGCGCGGAGTTTTTCCCAGAGTTCAGGGTACATGAACTTTGTATATTCGACAGGGGATTTCCCGGCGAGCGATTCCACACTTGCAGAATTGATGTGGGACAGTGCCAGGTTAAGCTTGTTCTGTCCGGTGAGTCCGATGTCCCTGAGATCAGTCTCCTTCGGGCAGATGTAGCGGAGGAGTTCGTGGTTGTTTTCCAGAGAGCCTTTCTGGCCTGACTGCATGGGATCGCAATAGAAGACACGGCAGCGCCGCGTGGAGTCGTCCCGGATCTCCAGTCCGTCTGCATCGGAGAATTCCGTGCCCCTGTCCGTGAGAAGGATGTGGGCGTGTTCGTTGAACAGTTCGCTTCCAAGGGCCTCATCCAGGATATTCAGGCCGCGAACCATATCGGCAGCGGTTTTGGACTCATGGAAAACAGCGGCCATCAGTCCCAGACCGATAAATTTGAAGGTCTGGATGAAAGGACCTTCAGAGACATTGTTGTAGACAGTGTCCATCTGCAGGATATGAGCCTGCGGATGCTCCTCCCTGTAAGCCAGGAAATCCTTGTATTCCCTCCCTTTGAGGAAAGCCCGATTTTCTCTTTTTTTATAGGTTTTGGCAAGCTTCTTTGAAGGTTTGCGGGACACCTTCCTGCGCAGGTCGATATCGTAGATACCAGCTACAGAAAAGACCTGCTGACTGATGTAGTTGTAAAGGGTCTTTTCCGAAATTCCCAGGTCAGGATTATCCTGGATTATCTGGTAGGGGGAATGGCCCTTTTTAAGAAGGGGGCCGATCACCGCTGCCATTTCTTTTGCCTGGGAGACGGTCAGGTTGACGCCCTCCCGGGAATCCACCAGATCCTTCCGGTATTCGTCATGTGCTGTATGCGCGTCGTAATAATACTTGTTGAACCTGCACTTCGCGTAGCTTCCGCAGCCATTGCAGGCTCCGGGGGAGCGGTCCCTGCGGGTGCAGGAGAATTTCAGGTAGGACGGGCATGACACCTGGCAGTGTCTATGGAACTTGCATCTGGAATAATTGCTGCATTCGAGCGGCATCGGGCATTTGTGCTTCAGGATCCTGTGGCGCCTGATCTCTTTGCCTACGGTGGATTTGTCCTTCCCGATCGTGTCGGCGATGGCAGTTTTTGTGGAACCATTGCGGATCCCTGTCTCGATCACCTTCCGTTCATCAAGGGTAAGCGCTTTGTTTTTGTTTGAAGCAGACAAAATGAGCCTCCTTTCCGGCATAAAAAGCCTTTTGGATGGTTATACCATCCCGGGAAGGGCGGGGCGAGGGGCGCATTTATGGTCTTGTGCAGGAAAGAAGGAAGTGTAGGCGCTTTCCCAACGGCGGAGGGTGCCGGTGGATACGAAGAAACCGGCTTCAGACGAAGGAGAGGAAATGGCAGTGCGGATGAATTCCCGTGTATAGCTTGTGCGGGGGAGAAATAACGAACTGTAGAAAGTGAATGTCCGGCGGGAGTTCACATAGATAAAACGTACCAACTCAACTCTTATGGTCAGCAAAACGCCGCCGCGAAGGAAATGGAAAGTCCGTTCATACAGCATATGTCTCCAGATCCGGTCCTCAGGGTGAGCGGAATTTTGGAGATGCTGGAAACGGACAGCTTCTATGTGATACCGGGATGATATTTCAGACTGCAGGTATTCTGCGGGATCAGGCTTGCATAAGTCGCGTCTTTTCATTATAGTAGTAAATGTCATCAGGGCTCATAGTCCTGGTGGGTAACAATGGCCGCAAGGCTGTTGGGGTACAGAGGAAAGACGCAGCCGCCAAGCATTGGGTCTTTCCTCTTTTTATATGTCTTCTGCCTTCAGACTACCAGAACCGTATGGTGACTGCAAGATGTACGGCAGACGGTAATAATGTCTGTACTGATCCCCGGAAACATTGCCGGCATCTATGCAACCGGGGATGCGGAAACAGGTTTTTGCTGTCTGGGAACCAGTCAGCAAAAACGGCATAGAGGATGCGTGAAACGGAGCCTTTAGCCGTGATGAACGAAAAAAGCAGCAGGGGCGTAAGCCGCTGCTGCATGGTCCAAAGACGATTACTCTATCACGACTCAGTCCGTCAGCTTTCACTAAAGCCTGAATGGCAGTCATGTATAGAGGCTTGTACCGCACAGAAAATGTAAGACTAAAATCAACTGGAAACGTGAGAAAGACTGGTTTCCACTTCGACCCCGTCAGAGTGGAATCTAACTTTTCACTTCAGTCAGGCTGCCGACAGGTCAACTTGTATTTGACAGAATTCATTATATTTGTATATAA
>JAUNEM010000292.1 GCA_030525515.1 Eubacteriales bacterium | reverse complement strand
GATTTTTGCTGTCGTATGGCCGCGGCAGTTTCATTGCTATTGTCCGTACCCTCTAGGGGGCGCGCGGAGCCGCCGCAGACACGATTAAAAGATGGTTCTATTATCCGCGCCCTCCCGGGGGCGCGGGCAGTAACTGCCGGTCTGAAAAGTAACGTTTCATTCCTCAATCTCGATCCCGAGTTCCTCGAGGCTGTCGCGCATCAAAAGGAGAACCGCGGAGAGTTCTTTTTCGTCCTCCACGATCTCATATGTGCTGTCCGGATCTGTGTCTTCCGGATCCGAGCGCAGGATCAGCGCTTCCCCGTCTCCGTCTTCACTGTCCGTCACCAGAAGGTACTGCTTCCCTGCGAGCTTAGTCTCTTCCAATACAAAAAAATCCACCGGATGTGTTTCGCCCTCAGGCATAAACTGTAATTTTTTCATGATCTTCTCCATTGTGAGGGCGACTCCCGCACCGGTCTCACTGCTGCTGCTTTTCTTCCTGTTCCCGCATCTTTTCCATGTATTCGCTGAGAATGATGTTGGCGGCGATCATATCTACATAGTCGTGATACTTTTCGCGCGGTATTCCCTGCTTCTGCATGATTTCTTCCGCTTCTACCGACGTCAGGCGTTCGTCGGACATGACAACCGGGAGACCGGTCCTCCTCTTCAGACTGTCCTGGAATTCCAGCGTCCTGCGTGCCCGCTCTCCCTCTGTATCGTCCATATTCAACGGCAGTCCGAGAACAATCAGACCGACATCGTACTCTTCAATCAGTTTCTCAATACGCGCGAATGTCTTTCGCAGCTTGTTCTCCCTGTCTCTGCGGATAATCTCCTTTGGCTGTGCCGTAATCATCAACGAGTCGCTGATCGCGACTCCGCATGTCTTGCTGCCAAAGTCCAATCCCATTATTCTCATATCTGCTTTTCCGCAAATGTCCGGCCGTCTTACTCCGACCAGTGATTTGCCCGAATATAGCTTCGCATGATTTCCTCGACCAGTTCGTCACGCTCCACTTTCATAATCAGGCTGCGGGCCCCCTTGTAATTAGTCACATACGTGGGGTCCCCTGACATGATATAGCCCACGATCTGGTTGACGGGGTCATATCCTTTCTCAGAAAGTGCCTGATAGACGACGGCAAGTATCTTCTTCACGCCGTTTGCGGATTCGGGCTGAACCTGAAAGAACTGTGTGCTCTCCAGGTCCTTTCCATTTTTACTCTTATATTCCATATACGCCTCACTACAGATCACAATCCGGCAGCCGCCAGGCGGCAAATGGATTTTTAGCTTACCCTTTATCTTACCTTATTTACTCTTACGATTCAACGGCTGATTTTCCGCGCATATTTTCTGTTGAGGGATAAATCGGGCGGCATCTCCCCTGGAAAAAGGAATCGTCTCCCCGGTAAAAGTCCCCCTCAGGAGCATTCCGGGACGCAGGTTTCTATCCTCCTGTCCTCCGGCTTCCTGTTCTCCGTCATCAGCCCCGCGGGCGCCGCAGGTACCGTTTTCGCCGATCTCCAACTCGCCAATCTCCACCACGCCTATCTCCACCGCGCCGGTCACATACCGCATGGTGCTGCCGATCCAGTACTGTTTTGTGCCATAACTGCAGATCTCTTCGAGGAGAAGGGTCTCCTCCTCTCCCTGAAACTGCGCGCGGTAGGCTTTTGCCTGAGCCTCAGTCAGGGCGAGCAGACGGTCGCTCCGCACTGCCTTGACCTGCTCGGGGATCTGGTTTTTCATCCGGGCAGCCACTGTTCCGTTTCTTCTGGAGTAGCGGAAAACATGGATCTCGTAAAAATTGATTTTTTCAAGGAAGGCGCAGGTAGTCTCGAACTCCTCTTCCGTCTCTCCCGGGAATCCCACGATCACGTCCGTCGTAATGGCGGGGCGGTCGTAATACTGTCTGAGCAGGTTCACGCTCCTCTCGTATTCGGCGGTGGTGTAATGGCGGTTCATGCGGCGCAAGGTCTCATCGCATCCGCTCTGAAGAGAAAGATGGAAGTGGGGGCATATTTTTTTCAGGCGGGAGATTCCGGCGATGAATTTTTCGGTCATGATCCGGGGTTCAAGAGAGCTCAGGCGGATCCTCTCCAGGCCTTCCAGGGCATTCAGTTCCTCAAAAAGATCCAGGAGAGCCGCGCCGGACTTGAGCGGATCAAAGGGAACGGGTCCCTCCGCTCCGGTATCCAGTCCGTAGGAGCTGACATGGATGCCTGTCAGAACGACCTCACGGATTCCTTTTTTCACAAGGTCCGCGACCTCCTGCAGGATCTCGTTTTTGGCCCTGCTGCGGATCCGGCCACGGGCAAAGGGGATGATGCAGTAGCTGCAGAACTGGTTGCATCCGTCCTGAATCTTGATATAGGCGCGGGTGTGTCCGGGGTCGGTCAGTCTCATGTCCTCATAGGCGGGGGAGCAGGTGAGATCTTCCCTGGCCACGGGCTTGCCGGGCTTTACGGGTTTG
>JAUNEM010000006.1 GCA_030525515.1 Eubacteriales bacterium | reverse complement strand
CATTGTGGTGGGATTTGATGACATCGCCTGTCTTGCCGTCGCCGCTCTCGACGACGTCCGGGTAGATGGTCCCCTGGGCCAGATAGCGGACCTTTCCCTTGAGTTTCCTTGCTTCTTCTCCGAAAATACGCGGAAATTCCTCTCCAATAATCTTTCTCTTGGTCTCGGGGTCGGTCTGGCCGATCAGGCGTCGATAGAATCTCTCCTGGGCGTTGATACGGATAAAGTGCAGGTTAAAACTGCCCTCCGGTCCGAAGATAGCTTCCACCTCGTCGCCCTCATTTTTCCGCATGAGGCCGTGGTCCACAAAAACACAGTGCAGCTGAGTGCCGATCGCCCTGGAGAGGAGGGCTGCAGCGACAGTGGAATCGACACCGCCGGAGAGGCCCAGCAGGACATGCCTGTCCCCGATTTTTTCGCGGAGTTCCTCTATCGTGCGCTCTGCAAAAGAGGACATCTCCCAGTCGCCTTTGCAGCCGCAGACATCCATGACAAAATTACGCAGCATTTTAGTTCCCTCCGGAGTATGGACCACTTCCGGGTGGAACTGGACGGCATAGAGCCTGCGGGCGGAATTCTCCATTGCCGCCACCGGGCAGTGCTCTGTATGGGCAGTGATGGAAAAGCCTTCCGGGATTTCCGCAATATAGTCGGTGTGGCTCATCCAGCAGATCGTGGATGCTTTTTCGTCACATTCGACATCCTTCATAAGCAGGGAAGACTTTTCATCTAGATAGACTTCCGTGCGCCCGTATTCGCTGACCGGGGCGGTTTTGACCTGGCCCCCGCAGCGGTATGCCATCAGCTGAGATCCATAGCAGATACCCAGAACAGGGATCCCCAGTTCGAAGAGCTCAGGCGGGCAGGTGGGAGATTTCCCATCGTAGACACTGGCGGGGCCGCCGGTCAGAATGATTCCCCTGGGATTCATCTCCTTTATTTTTTCAATTTTCAGTGTGTGCGGGTGGATCTCACAATACACATTGCATTCCCTGACGCGTCGCGCGATCAGCTGCTTGTACTGCCCGCCGAAATCCAGAATGATGATTCTTTCCTGCTGCATAATTACCTCCTGTTCTAAAAGGCGAAACGCTGAAGGACCCGGAGAGAGGCTGCAGAGGCGGTCTCTCAGATGGGATTTTTGAAAGCGGATCCGGACTCCGCTTTTCCTTTTTTAAGTACACGTGGGAAACAGCTTCCCGCCTCCTTTGGCATTCAGCTGTTTCCCACTTTTTAATTCCGGTTTTAAACTTTTATTGTTACTTCAATTTTTTACTTTTATAAAATCTGTCTTCCGCTCTCTTCCGGTCTGCCGGTCAGAGTTCGCAGTTTCCTACGGTGCGGGGGAAGGGAAGGACGTCGCGGATGTTGCCCATGCCGGTCAGGTACATGACGCAGCGTTCGAATCCGAGGCCGAAGCCCGCATGGCGCACACTGCCGTAGCGGCGCAGATCGAGATAGAACTGATAGCTCTCCTTGTCCAGACCGAGTTCATCCATGCGCTGCTCAAGCTTTGCCAGGTCCTCTTCACGCTGGCTGCCGCCGATGATCTCGCCGATTCCGGGAACCAGGCAGTCCATAGCCGCAACGGTCTTGCCGTCTTCGTTCAATTTCATATAGAAGGCCTTGATTTCCTTAGGGTAGTCCGTGACGAAAACAGGGCGCTTGAATTCCTTCTCAGTCAGGTAACGTTCATGCTCGGTCTGCAGGTCGCAGCCCCAGGACACCTTGTAGTCAAACTGGTCGTTGTGTTTCTCGAGAATCTTGACAGCCTCGGTGTAGGTCACATGGCCGAAGTCGGAGTTGAGCACGTGGTTGAGGCGGTCCAGAAGTCCTTTGTCGATGAACTGGTTAAAGAAGTTCATCTCTTCAGGAGCGTTCTCCAGCACATAGCGGATGATATATTTGAGCATATCTTCAGCCAGCTGCATGTTGTCGTTGAGGTCAGCGAAGCAGAATTCGGGCTCGATCATCCAGAACTCAGCCGCGTGGCGGGTGGTGTTGGACACCTCCGCGCGGAAGGTGGGTCCGAATGTGTAGACGTTGCGGAAGGCAAAGGCATAGGTCTCGACATCCAGCTGGCCGCTGACGGTCAGGTTGACGGGCTTGCCGAAGAAGTCCTGCGAATAGTCGACTTTTCCGTCTTCGGTCTTCGGAAGATCCTCCATGGGAAGTGTCGTCACCTGGAACATCTCGCCCGCGCCCTCGGCGTCGCTGCCGGTGATGATGGGTGAATGCACATAGACGAAACCGCGCTCCTGGAAGAATTTGTGGATCGCGTAGGCAATCAGAGAGCGTACGCGGAAGACCGCGGTGAAAGTATTGGCACGGACGCGAAGGTGCGGAATGGTGCGCAGATACTCGAAGCTGTGGCGCTTTTTCTGCAGGGGATAGTCGGGAGAAGAAGCTCCCTCGACCTCGATCTTCTCAACCTGCATCTCAAAAGGCTGCTTGGCGTTCGGTGTCATGACAATCGTTCCGGACGCGATCACGGCGGAACCGATATTGAGCTTTGCGGCCTCCGCGAAGTTGTCAAGATCACTGCTGTAGACCAGCTGCAGCGTCTGGAAGCAGCTTCCGTCATTCAGTGTGATGAAACCGATCTTCTTGGAGTCGCGGTTGGAGCGGATCCAGCCGCCGACAGTCACTTTCCGGTCTGCATACTTTTCTGCCCCTGCATAGAGATCTTTTATCTCTGTCAGGTCATATTCCTGTCTCATACTCACCTCCGTCCGCGCCCTGCGCGGCACACTTTCTATATGTTTCCTCCGAAAGAGTCCCCTGCGGAACAGAGAACCCTTTTCTGCCAGTGTTGTCTGTTTTCAGGCCGCATTTCCCCTGTGCGGCCGTCTTCAGTCTTTTTCTGTCCGGATTTTTTCTGTTCTGATTTTCCTGTCCGGGTTCCGTCCTCCGGATTTTTGCTCCGCCGGCCGGGATCCTTTACATATTTATCTGGACTCTTCTTTATCTGAGTCCTCTTTGTCTTCAGAATCCTTATCCTCGGAATCCTTGTCTTCGGAAGACTCTTCCGCAGTCTTCGAAGTGTCCGCCTCGTCAGCTGCTGTGTCTGTGGCAGCTGTATCGGAGGACGCCTCTGCCTCATCCGCTTCTTTCTCTACCTCAGGAAGCTCTTCAACCTTGCAATGCTCGACCAGCCAGTCGTATACATTGTTTCTCATCAGTTCATCGCGCAGGAATTCCTTTGCGTAGCGGCCGATATCATCCGCGCTCTCGATCGTATCCTCAGACTCCACATAGTCCGCGATGGCTTTCTCGACATCCTCTTCATCCGGATTCAGATCTTTTTTGTCTGCGATGGCCTGAAGAATGATATCCCTCTTCATCTGGGTCTCCGCCATGTCGCCGATCATCTCCATGTAGTTGTCTTCCGTGGCATGATAGACGTTGATCATCAGGTCCTTCAGTTCAGTGTAATTCATCAGCGCATAGTACTGGAGCATGCGGGTCATGGAATCATTGTACTGATCGATCATATCCGCAGGAGCCTCTCCGTTGAAAGTGCTCTCCTGCAGAAGCTTATCCTGGCAGGCCGCAATCACCGCGTTGCGGTAATCAGACTCATTCTGCTCGTCGAGATTGGCGCGGACATAGTCCCTGTACTCTTCGACACTTGTGATCGCGTTGTTGAATTTGTCTTTCCTGTTGAGGCTGCGGACGTAGTCATCGTCGAGCTTGGGAACATCATATTCGGAAATCTTATTGACGGTAACGGTAAAGACAACCTCCTTGCCGGCAAGCTCCGCCGCGGAATAGTTCTCGGGGAAAGTGAGCTCCAGATCACGAGTCTCATCCTTCTTTGCTCCGATCAGTCCTTCTTCAAAACCTTCAATAAATGTATGGGAACCGATCACCAGGTCATAGCTGCCGCTGCCGCCCTCAAATTCTTTGCCGTCCAGTTTTCCGGTAAAATCGATGCTGACGGTATCACCCTCTTTCACCTTGCGGTCCACTTCCTTGAGGGGCGCGTTGGCGAGCAGAGTATTTTGAATATTTTCTTCGACCTGTTCGTCTGTGACTTCCTTACGTTTAGCCACTTCAACCCTGATCTTGTCATATTTCTCAGGAAGTTCCACCATGTTCTCCGCATCAATCCCGGAGAGATAGGCATCATCCTGATCACGCCATTGAGCTTCCGCGGTCTCCGCGGTTTCTGCCGCCGCTGCCGCCTCTTCCGTTGCTGCCGCAGGCGCTTCTGTCGCTGCCGCTGCGGCTGTGTCTGCTGTGCCCGGATCGGCTGCGGTTCCGGTCTGGGTGCCGGCACATCCGGCAGCCATCATACAAAGGGCCATAGCCCCTGCAATTGCTGCAATTACATTTTTCCTCATACTTTACCTCCATGGCTGTATAACACAAACTATGGATGAATAAACCACGCATTGCACCGCACGTCCCGCGCTCCCGCAATGCTCCATCCATTTTCATCCCGCCCGCAGAATCAAAATTCCGGGCCGGGTTATATCACTCTGTAAAAAAGATAACTGCTATAGTGTAACACAGCTAAAATAAACTTAAAAGGGAAGAATTCTGAAAAAAGTGAAAACAATGCTCCTTGTTTTGCTGTAAAAAGGATGTTAGAATATCAATATCTTTCCGGTTCTCTTCGAAATATTGCCCGACCGGATATCCGGGATTTCGGATGAGGGAGGTTATGCGCCTTCTCTCCTCCGTGTCTGAGATTCCCCCGGCCCGGCATTCCCGCGGAGATCCTGTCAAAAAATCTTTATAGGTGGAGGAAAACGTTTTGAGTCGTTTAACAATAGTCTTGCTTATTATTCTTGTCATACTGATAGGTGTTCTGATCGCACTTTATTTTATAGGAAAACGCCTTCAGGCCAGGCAGGCGGAATCTGACGCGCAGATTCAGGCCATGAAACAGCCCATGACGCTCCTGATCATTGACAAGAAGAGGCTGAAGCTGAAGGAATCAGGACTGCCCGATCAGGTCATACAGCAGACCCCATGGTACGCCAAACGTTCCAAGGTTGCTGTTGTCAAAGCCAAGGCAGGGCCTCAGATTTTGAACTTTATCTGTGACGAAAAGATTTTTGACAGCATCCCGGTCAAGAAACAGGTCAAAGCCATGGTGAGCGGAATCTATATTGTTGAAGTGAAGAGCATCCGCGGAGGCCGCCTGCAGAGCGATGCTCCGCCCAAGAAAAAGACCTGGGTGGATAAGCTCCAGGAAAAGGCCGGCGCGAAATCCGTCAAATAAGCAGAAAACACATCAAAACAGCGCAGCGATCGTCAACCGATCTGCTGCGCTTTTATTGTGACCGAACAATTCAGCGGGTCATCTCCCTCGATCGTGAGGACATATTTCACTCTGCCCATAATACGGAGACTGCGGACAGTTCTTTCCCGGTCCTCATTGACGGCCTCCTCCCTGTTTCCTCCTGAACTGCCCCGGTCTCTTCCTTTTTTGTCCGCTCCTCTTCTTCCCGCGCATCCGTCCATCAGGACAATGCGTTCCGTGCGGATCTCCATGGGGATCGTCCCGTAGGGAGTCACATAGGAGCAGACCGTCGCAGGCAGTGCGGGATCAAAGACCATCCGGGTTCCCGGCCGGCTTCCTCCCTTTCCTCTCTCCATTCTCACAAGCTCCGGAGAAAGATACAGAACAGCGTCCTCTCCCTCGGCGGTATAGAAAAAAGAATGGCATCCGCCGTCATCCCGGTAGGCAGCCTCATACTGTGCGGCGGTCTCCTGCCGGTTTCCATGGGCATCTGTCTGGATCCCTGTGATCGTCAGAAGAACCCTCTGTTCCTCTAAAGCAGTTTCCATGAGTTCCTCCAAACCCGCCCAGCGTGCCGGGGTATAAACACGTATCATTAAAGCGGCTCCGCGGAATATTTGTATATATCTATTTTTTCCGCGGCAAGAATCCCGTATTTAATGATCGAATTGGCAAATCTCTGGAACTGTCCGGCCATGTCACTGACATAAAACCGGTACTGGGGAACCGGGCTTCCAAGTTCATATCCGCGCTTCGTGATCAGAGACCTTGTCTCCAGCATTTTCCGGAGCTCTCTGGCTGTCTCATAGGCCGGATTGACCAGAAGGACATCACTTCCCACTGCTCTTCCGATCGTCTTGCGGATCAGGGGATAGTGCGTGCATCCCATGATCAGGGTATCGATTTTTCGGTCGATCAGAGAAGCCATGTATCTTCTGGCGATCTCATCTGTCACAGGATCCTCCCACAGTCCCTCTTCCACCAGCGATACAAAAAGGGGACAAGCCTGTCCGTACACCTTTGCCTCGGGCATGATCTGCCTGATGTAATCCGTATAGGATTCGCTGGAGATAGTGGCGCGGGTGCCGATCACTCCGATCCTTCCGTTTTTTGTTCCCTCTACAGCTGTCTTTGCGCCGGGACGGATCACTCCGATCACCGGGACCGGACACTCTGCTTCAATCTCGGGCACCGCATAGGCACTGGCTGTATTGCAGGCCACTGCGATGGCCTTTACATTCTGTTCGAGCAAAAAGCGGACAATCTGCCGCGAATAGCGGACAATGGTGTCTTTGGATTTGCTTCCGTAAGGAACGCGGGCAGTGTCTCCAAAATACACAATCCTCTCATTGGGCATCTGGTTCATGATCTCTTTGACAACCGTCAGCCCTCCAACACCGGAGTCAAAGACTCCGATGGGCAGATCCTCTCTGTTTTCTTTGTTACTCTCTGTCATCATATATCAATTCCTGCTGTATCATCCCGGCCGCCTCCGGTCTCTGCAGCCGGAATGCTGCAGGGAGATTTCCGGCCCGGTCTTCTCAAAAACGGCTCCGCGCGGATACACAATTCATCCTATGAACTTGCCCTGCGGATCTGGTCCAGGATAAATTCGCGCTGTCTTTCTATATGCTCCCTGGCGGCAGTCGCAGCCGCCTTGGAATCTCCATCTATAACGCCTTTGCAGATCGCGCGGTGCTCCATGATGAGCTGTTCGTAGTGAAGATCATCACGGATGTATTCATAGCGGTATCTGTAAATCGTATCGGCAAGTCCCGACATGACCTGGTCAAGCCTGCGGTTTTTGGCCGCTCTCGCTATGGCATCATGAAAGCGGACATCACTCTCCGCGATATCCTGCTCTTTTCCAAATCTGGTACTGTATTCAAAGGAATCCCTGGCTCTGATCAGTTCCTTCTTCTCTTCCTCCGTGATCCTCTTGCTCGCAAGATAGGCACACAGCTGATCCAGGGAACTGCGGACTTCCATGACGTCCTGCAGATCCTCAGCTGTGATTTTGGCGACACGCGCGCCGCTTCCGGGGGTGATCACCACCAGCCCCTCAAGCTCCAGCTTGCGGATCGCCTCCCTGATCGGGGTACGGCTTGTTCCCAGAATCTTGCCGAGACGCACTTCGGTAAGCCGTTCTCCCGGATGCAGTTTTCCGGTGAGAATCAGCTTTCTCAAAGTCAGAAAAGCAGTTTCCCTCAGCGGAATTGACTGCTGGTCGTCAAAATCAGGCATCGCCTCGGGAATTACTGACAGGAACTCTTTTTCGCTCTGTTTTCTGTTTTTGTGGTTCTGCATAAAAAGCCCTCCATCTCCACTGCTTGCCGAACGGATAGCGAAAGTCGAAGACCCCCTTCTCTAACAATCGTTCACGACACGGAAGAAGCAGAGCTGCCTCCCCCGTGTAACTGTCCGAAATGATACCGCAATATTCGAAGATTCAGGATACCGGCCTGCAAAGGAATATCCTGCACTTTGATGCCTCTTTTGTCTGCAGAAACTTCCCCCTGGCTGCTTCTGCTTCTTCAAGCGTATTGAATATCGCGAAGACACTCGGTCCGCTGCCGCTCATGCACGCGGCGGCAGCACCCTGATCTATAAAAAATCTTTCAATTCTGCCGATGACAGGAAGATTTTTTCCCGTGACAAGTTCCAGGACATTTTCGCAGCGTTGTGCCAGTCCTTTCAGGTCTCCCTCCCGAAGCGCCGCAATCTGTCCGTCAATATCAGGATGATGGTAGCCTTCCAGAGCGTCCAGGTCACGGTAGACTTTTGCCGTGGAGGCGCCCTCATCAGGCTTGACCAATATAATATAGCAATCGGGCATAGGCGGGAGAGGCGTCAGTTTCTCCCCGATTCCCTCTGCCAGCTTAATCCCTCCCGCTATACAGTAAGGGATATCCGCCCCGAGTCCGACCGCAAGCTCCATGAGTTCTCTGTCTGTAATATCGGGCGCCAACAGGTCCCGTACCGCGATGAAAGCCGCTGCAGCGTCTGTGCTGCCGCCTGCCAGCCCCGCGGCAACCGGAATTCTCTTTATGAGGCGGACTTCCATATCCGCCCTCAGATCATAGCGTTCCAGCATCATGCGGATCGCGCGGCAGATCAGATTGTCCTCTCCCTCCGGGGAGAGACCGCTCTCGTCAATGAGACGGATGCTGCCGCTTTCCGTCCCAGCGGGGTCACTGGCAGTAAAGGTCAGTGTATCGTACAGGTCGATCTGCTGCATGATCATGCGCAGCAGATGATAGCCGTCTTCACGGACACCCGTGACGTCCAGCCCCAGGTTGATCTTGGCAAAGGCATTTCTGCTTATTGTTTTTTTCATAGAATCCTCTGCTCTTTATGCACAGGTGAGGCAGACGGATCTGTGCCGCAGGACACAGGAAGTCCTTCTCCCCCGAAAACCATTTCTCACATCATCATTACGGCTGCTGCTCATTTACAATTCCCGTCAGGGCTGCCACTTGCGAAACGCCATGCCGCCTGCACCATTCCTCCATTCCGCGGGCGACCTTTACAGTCGTATAAGGATCGTGGAAATTCATGGCCCCCACCGCAACTGCGGAAGCCCCGGCCATCATAAATTCGATAGCATCCTCTGCCGTCGCAATTCCGCCCATGCCGATCACGGGGATCGATACGGCCTGCGCAGCCTGCCATACCATCCTGACCGCGACCGGTTTGATCGCGGGACCGGAAAGGCCGCCTGTCTTATTGGCCAGAACAAACTTCCTTTTCTCGATATCAATCTTTGTGCCCGTGATCGTATTGATCAGGGAAATCGCGTCGGCGCCGCCTGCCTCAGCCGCTTTTGCCATCTGCGCGATGTCAGTCACGTTGGGAGTGAGCTTCATGATCACCGGCTGGGCGGCTTCCTTTTTTATTTTCTCTGTGATGTCAAAAAGAGAATCCGGATTCTGTCCGAAAGCAATGGCGCCCTCTTTTACGTTGGGACAGGAGACGTTGATCTCCAGCATATCGACCGCCTCATTCTGAAGACGCCGGACAACATCCAGATAATCCTCAACGCTCTTGCCGCAGACATTGACAATGACCTTCGTGTCGACTGTCTTCAAAAAGGCCAGGTCTCTCTCTATAAAGACCTCCATTCCGGGATTCTGCAGCCCGATGGCGTTGAGCATGCCGGAGCTGACCTCAGCCACACGGGGCGTCGGATTTCCGGGCCAGGGCACGTTGGAAACGCCCTTTGTCACGACTCCGCCCAGAAGACTCAGGTCCAGAAACTCCGAGTATTCAAGCCCTGAACCAAAGGTTCCCGAAGCGGTCAGAACAGGGTTTTTAAAAGTCACGCCGGCGATCGTCACGGACATATCCGGTCCGGATGCCGCTGCAGCGGGAATATTTTTGTCTGAAGCAGTTGTATTGGGAGTTTTCAATGTTGTACCTCACATTCAGTTACAGATGAGAGCCGCTTTGAAAGCAGGGTCGGACTGCCGTTCTCAGGACGAAGCTGCTTTAAAGGCGGAACCGATGTCCATTCTCCGGACAGCCATGAAGGCCGGATCCGCCGTCCGTTTGTTCAGTCAAGATCCACTTCATCCGCGGGAAAGACAGGTCCTTCTACACAGACACGCGCGTTGTGTACCTTTGAATGTTCATCGACATGTTTTGTCTTCGTCACGCAGCCCAGACACACGCCGACGCCGCATGCCATCCTCTCCTCCAGGGACAGGAATGCCTTGATCCCTTTTTCGGACGCATATCTGCTGACCGCCCGAAGCATGGGAAGGGGACCGCAGGCGCAGATCACGTCCGCTTCAATCCCGTTTTCCCTGACCGCATCGAGGACATTTCCCTTTGTCCCGGCGCTGCCGTCCTCTGTGGCGGCAAAAACGGCCGCATATTTCTTCATCTCCTCCAAAAGAAAGAGTTCATGATTCCGGTAGCCCATCACAGCAGTGACGCCGGCAGGTGCCTCTCCCGCTTCCTGTGCCGCGGAGTGATCCCCGCCGCCCTTCTGCGAAGTCTGTTCTCCCGCTGTCTGCGCGCTGCCCTCCGAGAGAGCGGCGGCCAGCTCCAGCATGGGAGGCACACCGATTCCTCCGCCCAAAAGAAGTACCCGCTTTCCGCGCAGCTGGTCCAGGTCATATCCATTGCCCAGGATTCCCAGCATATCCATATGGTCTCCCGGCCTGAGGGAAGTGAAAGAACGAGTCCCCTTCCCGGCAGCCCGGTAAACAAACCGCAGGACACCCCGCTCCCTGTCCCATCTGCAGATGCTGATGGGGCGCATGAGCAGGAGATCGCCGCCCGGCGGATAGAGACCCGCAAATTGTCCGGGACGGACTTCCTCCGGAACATCTTCAGGCGCATATGCCAGTTCAAGCGACCAGATATCCTGTGCCAGCATGCAGCTGTCCAGGACGGTCATTTCTGTCTTTTTTTTCATCAGTCTACTCCAATGCTCCTCCGGGATTCCTATTTCTCCCGGGCGCATAATTCTGAGGTCAGCTTGTTTTGGGCCGGATCAGGGCCGCGTTCTTTTGATAGGTGTCCGCGATAATGTTCCTGACCCGTTCCGGAAGCTCTTTCTGTTCATTGCGGTCCATGGAAGCAGTCTCGATCGGTTCGCCGAACTCGATCACAACGGGCACTCTCTTCAGTCTGGGGAAGTGGTCTTCAAGCACGTCGCCCATGTTGACGATGGTGACCGGAACGATGGGCGCTTTCGCCTTGGTCGCGATCTTGAAGCTGCCCGCATGGAAGGGCAGAAGCACGCCCTCTTCCTTTGAACGGGTGCCTTCGGGAAAGACAAACATAGACTGACCGCCCTTGACCATCTCGATGGCCTTCAAAACTACCTTCAGCGCCTGTCTGTCATCTTTCCGGTCGATAAAGAGACAGTTGATATCTCTCATCTGCAGATTCAGAAGCGGAACCTTCTGAAGTTCCATCTTTGCGATAAATCCGACCGGAAAAGGAATCAGCTTTCCGGCAAGAACAACATCGAGCAGACTCCTGTGGTTTCCCACAAACAGGACAGCTCTGTCCCGGGGGATATTCTCCAGTCCGATCACGGTCTCTTTTCCCCCTCCGAAAAACCAGACGACTGCCATTGCCATCCTCGCGTAGACGCTCCGGATTCCGGGGACTATCTCAGGTTTGAACAAACCGATCGCCCAGGTAATGACATGGGCAAGCACTCCCAGCAGAAGGAGAAGGACAACAACAAGGACTGTCAGAACAAGCCTGATCACCCACATATTTATTTCACCTCATATTTTTCAAACAGACGACAGACCGATCAGACTGCCGGGATCCCTTGCGGGGGTCGCCCTTCCGGCAGACCGGTCTGCATTCGTTACATATCTTCACAAATGTTCTTTTGGATATCTTTATTCATTCATAGTACATTTCAGTATACCACATGGCAGGCTCAATTTAAAACCTAATTACCGTTCAGGATAATCCCTTATTATACCAATCTGTTAAACTCTGTTTCAGGAAGGCATGAAGGCCCGGGCATGAACGCTCCGTCGCGTCCGCCTGCCTTTTCGTCTTCCTGTTGTGGTATAATGTGTAGACATGGAAGACCTTTTCACTCATCGGAGCACAGGACCCGGCAGCGGGACTTGAACCAGCTCTGCAACAGGAGGAAACATATGCTGCTTGTCAAAAATGTCTTTCTCTACGACCCCGCCTCCGGCGCGGAGAAAAAGACGGATATTCTCATGGATAAAGGCCGGTTTGTAAAAATTGAAGAGGGGATTTCCCCTGAAGAGATCTCCCCCGGCGGCGCAGCCGCAAATGCCTCTTCTCTCAGGGTGATTGACGGGGAAGGGCTCTGCGCAGCCCCCGGACTGATCGACACACACGCCCACTTCAGGGACCCCGGTTATTTGTGGAAGGAGGACCTTCACACCGGATCCCTTGCCGCTGCGCGCGGAGGATACACGAGCATCATCCTGATGGCGAACACGAATCCGACTGTGGACTGTGTCCCCGTGCTCTCGGATATTCTGGAGCGCGGAAAAAAAGAAAAGATCCATCTCTACAGCTGTGCCAATGTGACAATGCACATGGGCGGCAGGGAGACCGTCGATTTTGATGCCCTCGCCGGGGCGGGTGCCGCCGGCTTCACGGACGACGGCGTCCCGGTCATGGATGCGGAAATACTGGAACAGGCTCTTGATGCCGCAGTGAGGCTCGATCTTCCGGTCAGTCTCCACGAAGAGGACAAGACACTCATCTCGGAAAACGGGATCAATGGCGGCGGCGCGGCAGCACGGGCCCTCAAACTCAAGGGTTCTCCCCGTGAGGCGGAGATCACTCTGATCCGCCGGGATCTGGACCTCGCCGTTAAAGCCATGGCGCCTCTCTGCATACAGCATATTTCCACAGCGGAAGGCGTGGAGCTTGTGAGACAGGCCCGCAAAAAGAATCCGCGCATTCACGCGGAAGCAACTCCCCACCACTTCTCTCTCACGGAGGAGGCTGTGATCCGGCGGGGCACACTGGCAAAAGTCAACCCGCCCCTCCGCACTGAAGCGGACCGCGCAGCTATCATTGAAGGGCTCAAAGACGGCACTCTTGACCTGATCGCGACAGACCATGCTCCCCACTCGGACGAGGAGAAGGCGAAGAGCTTTCCCAGCGCCCCCAGCGGTATGATCGGTCTGGAGACGGCATTCTCCCTGGGGCTCAGGGAACTCGTACAGCCCGGCCATCTCACCATGAGACAGTTCCTGGCCTGCCTCACCTGCAACCCCGCTGATTTTTATCATCTGCCCGCAGGCCGGGTCGCGGAGGGAGAGCCTGCCGACCTTATGATTTTTGACCCGCATTCCTTCTGGACCGTCGAAAAACCTTTCGCGTCCCGCTCCTCCAATTCGCCTTTCCTGGGACAGATCCTTCCCGGTGTGATCCGCTATACGATCGCCTCCGGAGAGATTGCGTTTGAAAGCGGAAGGGCGGCCGATTAAAGACAGCCAGGATCAAACAGCGGCAAGCGTGGTTTAATCACACTTGTTTGTGAACAGGAGGTCTTGGAGCCGAAGGATAATATTGCCGGCACCGGACTGTTTCCGCCTGTTCAGGGCGCGGCACGGAGGATCTTCGAGTAGTGAACGAGAAGGTCCTCCGTGGACTGCAGCAGTGTCTCTTCATCACGGACCGTGCTTCCCGTGACCTTATACTGGAGCTGAAACTGAGGAGTCCCCTTTGCCACAAATGACAGGCTGCCGCGATAGAGTCTGACAAACAGCGGAATATTCTCGATCTTCATCTCTTTGGAGCCCTGCTCCGGTATGACTCTGATGACACCGCCGCTGCCGGTGATCTCAGCGATATCCAGCACCGCTGCCACCGCGCGGATCAGCGCGATCCTCAGCAGGTTCTGCGCGGGGAGCGGTATCTCGCCGAAGCGGTCAATCAGTTCCTCACGGACATCCTCTACATCTGCCGCGCTCTCGACCGCGGCAATTTTTTTGTATATTTCAAGCTTCTGCTCTTCATTCACAATATAAGTCTCGGGCAGAAAAGCGTCCGCCAGCAGATTGACAGTGACATTCTTCTCTTTTTTCGGTTCTTCACCCTTCGCCTTGCGCACCGCCCCTTCGAGCAGCTTGCAGTAAAGGTCGTAGCCGACGGCCTGCATATGTCCATGCTGGACGCGTCCGAGAATACTGCCGGCGCCGCGGATCTCCAGATCCCTCATGGAAATGCGGAATCCGCTTCCCAGGTCTGTAAACTCACGGATGGCAGCCAGACGCTTCTCTGCGATCTCTTTAAGAACCTGTCCCCTCTTGTACATGAGGAATGCGTAGGCTGTCCGTCCCGTTCTTCCCACCCGGCCTCTGAGCTGATAGAGCTGGGAGAGTCCCATTTTATCCGCGTCGCTGATGATGATGGTATTTACGTTGGAAATATCCAGTCCTGTCTCGATGATCGTCGTCGAGACCAGGACATCGACCGCGCCGCTGATAAAATCATACATGATCGCTTCGAGCTCACTTTCCTTCATCTGGCCATGAGCGAAAGACACACGTGCCTCGGGGACCAGCGCCTGGACCTGGGCAGTGGCGGAAGCAATATCATTGACCCTGTTGTGGACATAATAGACCTGGCCCTTTCTGGAAAGTTCCCTGGTGATCGCCTCGCGGACCATCTCCTCGTTGTATTCCATCACATAGGTCTGGATCGGCACACGGTCGCCGGGCGCTTTCTCCAGAAGGCTCATGTCCCTGATCCCCACCATACTCATGTGCAGAGTGCGGGGGATCGGTGTGGCAGAGAGTGTCAGGACGTCCACGTCCTCCTTCATCTTCTTGATCTTTTCCTTGTGAGTGACCCCGAACCTCTGCTCCTCGTCGACGACCAGAAGACCGAGATTTTTGAATTTCACATCTTTGGAAAGCAGGCGGTGGGTTCCGATCACGATATCCACCATTCCTTTTCCCAGCTCGGCGATGACCTTTTTCTGCTCCTTCGAGGAACGGAATCTTGAAAGGGACTCTATAATGACCGGAAAACTGTGCATGCGCTCCGAGAAAGTGTTGTAGTGCTGCTGGGCGAGAATTGTGGTCGGCACCAGGACTGCCACCTGCATGCCCTCCTGAACCGCCTTGAAGGCAGCCCTGACCGCGATTTCCGTCTTGCCGTAGCCGACGTCCCCGCAGATCAGACGATCCATGATCTTATCGCTCTCCATATCACGCTTGGTGTCCTCGATCGCGGTGAGCTGATCCTCCGTCTCCTCATAGGGGAACATCTCCTCGAGTTCCCTCTGCCAGACTGTGTCCTTTCCGTAGACATGTCCCTTTCTGGCCTGCCGGCTGGCGTAAAGCTCGACCAGATCCTCGGCGACTTCCTCCACCGATTTCTGCACCTTGCTGCGGGTGTGGTTCCACTCCTGCGTCCCCAGCTTATTGAGTCTGGGCTTTCTCGCCCCCTCGGCCGCGGCATATTTCTGGAGCACCGACAGGTCTGTGGGCATGACAAAAAGTACGCCGCCCGCGCCATACTCGATCTTCAGATAATCTCTTGCTATATGATCGACCTCGATCTTCTCGACGCCCCGGTAAATACCGATTCCATACTGTTCGTGTACCACGAAATCCCCGACCCGGAGCTCCGAGAAGTTTCTGATCTGTTCCCCGCCCGAATACCGGCGGGTCTTTTTTCTCTTCTTTTTTTCTTCTCCGAAAATATCCGATTCCGTCAGCATGGTAAAGCCGATCTGCGGATAAGAAAAGCCTTTTCTCATTCTGCCGGAAAAGGTCATGATATCGCCCCGGTTCAAAGGGCGCATAATGTTTTCCCTGTAAAAGGCTGTGACTCCGTCAGCCGTCAGTTCCTCGGCAAGTCTCTTCGCGCGGGTCCGGGAAGGGGATACGATGATCACGCGCTCTTTTCCCGCCCGCATCCTGGCCAGCTGCTCCCGGAGCCCGACATAGCTGAGTCCGGACAGGGAGGCGTCCCGGGCATGCATCTGCACAACGCTGTCGAAGTACATGGAGTACTTTTCCCCCGCATGGGCCTGTGCCGCAGAAGCTCCAGTCCGCCCGATCACTGCGGTCCCGTCCGCTGACGCAGTCCCTGACAGGTCGGGCAGGGCAATCCTCACACTGTGCCCCTCAGCGCCCCCTGACAGAACCGCAGCGCCGACCCGGCGGTATTTTTCGAGACCGGCAAGAATTTCCGGAGTCTCCCTGATCAGGTCCATCTGTCCGGGAAGGACATATCCCTTCTCCGCCCGACTGATCATGCTCTCTCTGAACTCCGTCTCCACAGCGCTCGCATGCTGGAGGATCCTCAAAGGCTCATCCAGGAACACAAGAGTCTGGTCCGGGGGGAAGAGATCCAGCAGGCTCTCTGTCATAGGGTAAAAATAGTGGATAAAGCTCTCAAGACCGGAGAAGACGCGCAGTTCAGCCGCCTCTTCCACGATCCGGGCAATTTCCGTCTCCAGTCTGTGGGCCGCCTGCTGATCTCCATTCTCTCTGTACTTTTCGCTGACCCGGCCAGCCTCCCGTTTGATCCGGGAGAGCCCGTCCTGCAGCCGCCGTTCCTCCAGGATCATTTCCGACGCGGGGAAAATGTTTACGAATTCCAGCTGTTCGATCGAGCGCTGGCTCAGGACATCAAAGCTCCGGATCGTCTCCACCTCGTCTCCCCAGAATTCGATGCGGAT
This sequence comes from Eubacteriales bacterium, assembly GCA_030525515.1. Classification (GTDB taxonomy): domain Bacteria; phylum Bacillota; class Clostridia; order Lachnospirales; family Lachnospiraceae; genus CAG-791. The sequence continues at coordinate 18,138 of JAUNEM010000006.1, read as the reverse complement.
GGGATTTTCCTGTGTGAGATCAAAAACATCCAGAATATCTCCCCTTAAGGCAAACTGTCCGGGGCGCTCCGTCTGATAGTTCTTTTCATATCCCATCTCGACGAGACGTCCTGTGAGGGCAGTGAGATCGATCTCCTCCCTCTTTCCTATTCCGACCACGTTGTTTTTCAGTACCCGCAGGGGAATCTGAGGCGTCATCAGGGCGGCAAAAGTGGTGATCACCGTCACCGGCTTTCCCTCCAGAATGCGCCTAAGACAGCGGAGCCTCTCCTTGTCAATTTCATTTCCCCTCAGATCCGCCTGATAAAAAATCAGGTCCCGGGCGGGAAAGACAGACACATTCCTGTCATAAAAGGCGCAGTCCTGAGCGATTTCCCTGGCTCTCAGATCGCTGTGGGTGAGGACCAGACGGAGCTTCGAGGTCCCTGAAAGCGAGTCCTCCCGGCAGAGAGAGTAGAGCAGATGCGCCTTCTGGGGATCCACACAGCTGTCCGCGAGCACACTGCATGCCCGTTCCGGATCCCGGCCGCCTTCAGCGTCCTGCCCTTCCAATGTCTGTTTGATAAAGTTATATGCTTCCAGTTCACGAAGCGGTTCCGAAAATACATTCATCTCTCAGTTGTGTGCCTCCGATCGGCATGACGTTTTCCCTGCTTCTGCTTTTGCTTACGCATCTTTGTCAGCTGTTTACTCTGCTGACGCATTTTCTGCAGCTCCTTCTATTGCTGCCGCTTCCTCTGCTGCCGCAGCTTTCGCCGGCTTCTGCTTCTTTTTTCTGGGTGTATTGAAACGGTTCATGGCCAGGTCGGCGCCTTCCGTCACCATGCAGGCGACAGCATCCGCCGCCTTTGAGACCGCTTCTTCCATTACTTTCTTGTCATCTCCGGAAAAATGTCCCAGCACATAGTCCATGAGAGCATAATCGGGATCCGGCTTGCCGCCCACACCCACACGAATCCTGGCGAAATTGCCGCTCCCCAGATGCTGCACGATATTTTTCAGCCCGTTATGGCCTCCTGCGCTTCCCTTTTTGCGGATGCGGAGCTGTCCCACCTGCAGATCGATATCATCCGAGATGATGACCAGATCCTGCGCGGGGTCAGCCTTGAAATAGTGCACGATTTCCTGCACCGCCTCCCCGCTCAGGTTCATATAAGTCATGGGCTTGACCAGAATCACCTTCCGGTCACCGATCCTGCCTTTTCCGATCATCGACTTGCCGAACTTTTCGGGGCCGCCTATATGAAAGCGGTCCACCAGCTCATCTATGACATCAAATCCGACATTGTGCCGGGTTCCGTCGTATTTTCGTCCCGGATTTCCCAGGCCTACAATAATAAAAAAAGGATCCATGGTTGTCTATACCTCTGCGTTATGTCACATACATGAAAGAAAGGGAGCGCTCATCACGCCCCCTCACGATATGCCGCCCTGAAACAGCGGCTGTTAATCTGTTCAATCAGTGGTGCCTGTTGTAAATGCTATGCTGTCGTACCTGCAGCCCCATCCTATTCCTGAATCGTGTTCTCCTCCTGAAGAGCACTCTCTTCGTAACTCTTTAAAATGATCTCTTCCAGCATACTCCGTGTCTCGGAATTGATCGGATGCGCGATGTCTCTGTATTCGCCGTCAGCAGATTTCTTGCTGGGCATTGCGATGAATAAGCCTTTCTCTCCCTCAATTACTTTAATGTCATGGACGACGAATACATTGTCAATCGTGATAGAAACGACTGCTCTCATCTTGCCATCTCTGGCAATTCTTCTCACTCTTACGTCTGTAACATGCATAGCGTTCTCCATTTCTAAATGGTATAACGTTCGCCTTTCTCGATCACGATTTTTATACCATTTTCACCTCTGTAACAGGAATTAGCCTGAATGGTGTCGCCGCTTTCCACGATGCAGTTTTCAATTATAGTGTTGTCTCCGATGTACACATCATTCAAAATTAAAGAATTCCTAATTACACAATTATTACCAACATATACCTGCTGGAACAGTATAGAATTCTCTACCGTGCCATTTACAATACAACCGCTTGACAGCAGACTGTTTTTGATCTTTACACCTATATTGTATTTCGCCGGCGGAAGATCCGCAGCCCGGGAATGTACTTCAGGATACTGCCTGAAAAAGTAATCCCGTATCTCCGGCTTCAGGAAATCCATATTGGTCCTGAAATAATCTTCGACAGAAGCTATATTACTCCAATAATCTTCCATCCGATATCCGTAGATCCGTTTCAGTCCTCTGTACCGGATCAGAATATCCTGCACAAAATCATATCTGTTCTCTTCTCTGCTCCTCTCGAGGAGCTCGATCAGAAGCCGTCTGCGAATCACATAGATTCCGCATGAAATTGTACGATACTGTGCTACAACAGGCTTCTCAATGAAATCCTGGATACGGTCATCGTCATCCATGCGGATAACGCCATATCTCTCTGCATTGAAGTCCTCGGGCACTTCCCTGACCACAACTGTAATATCCGCTCTTTTATCCACATGGTAGGAAAGTACTTTGTTGTAATCCATTTTGTAGACACAGTCGCCTGAAGCGATGACCACGTAGGGCTCATGCGACGTCTTCAAAAAGCTGATATTCTGTGAAAGTGCGTCTGCTGTTCCTCTGTACCAGTTGCTGTCCGCATCCGCGAAAGACGGGGTAAACAGAAACAACCCTCCCTGTTTCCTGCCAAAATTCCACCACTTTGAGGATGCCAGATGCTCGTTGAGACTCCGTGAATTATATTGTGCCAGAACTGCAACCTTCTGGATGCGGGAAAATTCCATGTTGCTGAGTGCGAAGTCAATACTCCGGTAGCTTCCTGCCACGGGCATTGCGCAGACCGCCCTGTTCTTTGACAACTCTTTTAATCGTTTGCTGTTACCGCCTGCCAGTATAATCCCTATTGCTCTCATTATGCAGATTCCCCTTTCAGAGAGTTTTGCAATCGAAATGCGACCGCAAAAAAACTGCGGACTGTGTTAACCTGTTGCTGAGCCTTGAGGCATTTGCACTGCTGCATACAAAACTGCTTTCAGTGTCCGGACAATGTTTACGTACCTGCAATATTACGTCGTTAAGCTGCATGCCCATATCAAGTGACCTGCAGCGTCCGGCCGCTGGCAAGCTTTCCGTCAGGATAGTTCGCTTCCGAAGTATGTCCGGAAATCATGACATTCTTTCCGATCCGGACTCCTGCAGGGATCACAGAGTTTTCTCCGATTGTAACTATTCCTCCGCAGTAAATATCCGGATGTGAATCGTTCGGAATCTCTTCCCCCTCCCCGAGAACAGATTCCTCTCCAATGACCGCGTTTTCCGCACAGATCACTTTTTCAAGTGAACATCCTGCGCCTATAACAGCTCCATTCATAATAATGGAATCGCGGACAACACTTCCTTCACCGATTGTAACGTCGCACCCAATCACAGAGTTGTAAACTTTCCCATAAATTTCCGTTCCCTCTCCAACGATCGCCCGCTCGATCGCGCTTTCAGGTCCGAAGAACTGCGGTGTGATAGAAGTGCTGTTTGTATAGATCTTCCAGTACTCTTCGTACAGGTTGAACTCAGGGACGATGTCGATCAGCTCCATATTCGCTTCCCAATAGGAGGCGAGAGTACCGACGTCTTTCCAGTATCCGTTAAACTCATATGCGTACAGGGGTTCTTCATTTTCCCTGCAGTAAGGTATGATATGTTTGCCGAAATCCATGCCCTTTTCGTCTTTGTTGGCAAGCAGGGCCTCCTTGAGTGTCTTCCAGTTGAAAATGTAGATTCCCATGGATGCCAGATTGCTCCGGGGATGCTCCGGCTTCTCCTCGAAATCGATGATCCTGCTGTTCTCATCTGTGATCATGATCCCGAAGCGGCTCGCCTCCTCCATGGAGACAGGCATGACAGCGATCGTCACATCAGCGGCGTTCTGCTTATGGAATTCCAGCATCGCCTCATAGTCCATCTTATAAATATGGTCTCCGGAAAGAATCAGGACATAATCCGGATTGAAGCTTTCCATATAAGACAGATTCTGATAGATCGCGTTTGCAGTTCCCGTGTACCACTCGGTATTCTGAATCTTCTCGTAAGGCGACAGAACAGAGACGCCGCCGACATTCTTATCGAGATCCCACGGGATTCCGATGCCCACATGCGTGTTGAGACGCAGCGGCATATATTGCGTAAGCACACCAACTGTGTCTATTCCCGAATTGATACAGTTGCTGAGCGGGAAATCTATGATCCGGTACTTACCGCCAAAGGAAACAGCGGGCTTTGCCACATCAGAAGTCAAAATGCCAAGTCGGCTGCCCTGTCCTCCCGCCAGGAGCATGGCGATCATTTCCTTTTTTACAATCATATGAATCCTTTCTCCTATACTCCCCCGCCACACGGAAGGGGAATCCTTCCCCGGAATGAAGTGTCTCCACGATCAAAATCCGGCGCCGCCTTGATGCGGCGTGCATGTCAGACTGATATTATGCCAAATGCGCATATTTTAACAATATTTCGTAAAGATATTTGCAGTATAATTATAACACAGAGTCATTGGAAATGAAACTGCCGATAGGAATTTAAGGCCAAATTAACATTGCCTGCCCTTACAGCCGCCCTTTCGAAGGGCATGGGCCCGCAGGGCCGCCCGCCACCGGTCACAAACTGACCGACAGCAAAGTTTACCGGCTGTCCTGCTGATCTTCCCACCATTTTGCATGATTGATGTGTTCAGTTTGTGTCTTGCGCAATACGGGGTTGTGGTGTACATTGTGGTTAAAGTCATGCCCGCTGCACAGCAGCACCCGGGAATCCGCCTGCTGCGCTGCCACAGATCCAATACCAGCGGCGCGGCCTGACACCGCCTGACACCACAAGTCCGTCCGGAAAACCCGGTAACGGAAAGACGACCTTTCGTGTACTCATTTCCGCCGGCTGGAAATGACCGGATTTATGGTCCGCCTCACTTTGTCGTTGTCAATAATACTTGAATATTACCAAAGCCGCAACCATACTTTTCTGTTTTTGGTAATTCTGCTGCCTCGACGGCAATCTCGACTAAAATATTTACTGTCTTCTTTGTAAAACATGGGACAAAAATAAGATTTCAGGCGGCCGCATCATAAAATGATTAAATTTTCGTACAAATTCGAAGGAGAAAGCATAACATGTTTCAAATAGATTTCAACCATCCTCTCCATGTCTATTTTGTCGGAATAGGCGGAATCTCCATGAGCGGTCTGGCTCAGATACTCGCCAAAGAGGGATTCACTGTGTCGGGCTCCGACCGCGCAGAATCGCCGATCACCCAGAGACTGGAAGCGTCAGGGATCCGTGTCCTGATCGGACAGCGCAGGGAAAACATTACCGATGATATCGATCTCGTCGTCTTTACCGCAGCCATCCATCCGGACAATCCGGAGTATGCCGCCGTCATGGAGAAGGGAATCCCTTATCTGAACAGGGCAGAGCTCCTCGGACAGCTGATGAAAAACTACCGTCTTCCCGTAGCCATCAGCGGCACCCATGGAAAGACGACGACCACTTCCATGCTCTCGGAGATCCTTCTCGCGGCGGATGCCGATCCCACCCTCTCTGTCGGGGGGATCCTTCCCAGCATCGGAGGAAATGTGCGCGTCGGAGGAAGCAATTACTTTGTCGCAGAAGCCTGCGAATACACAAACAGTTTTCTCTCCATGTTCCCGAAAATCGGAATTATTTTAAATATAGAAGAAGACCACCTGGATTTCTTCAAAGACCTTGCGGATATCCGGCATTCTTTCCATCGTTTTTCCGGTCTTGTTCCCGAAGACGGTGCAGTGATCATCAATACCGCCATCGAGAACTGGCAGGAGATCGTAGAGGGAACCGGCTGCAGGATCATCCCCATTGGTATGGAAGCTCCCGCTGAGCCGGCGGACGGATCCGCAGCGTCAGATCAATCTGTTCAGACAGACTCGCACTCCGGGATTTCCGCCAGCAGATTCCGCAGCGCCTATTATCCGACCGACATCACCTATGATGAATGGGGCCATCCCTCCTTCATGCTTCACGGTCCCTCCGAGTACGGACCATCTGTCCGGATCGCGCTGCATGTCCCGGGTATCCACAATGTCGGAAACGCGATTGCCGCGATTGCTGCCGCGGATCTGATGGGCATCTCCCGGGCAGATATCGCAAAGGGGCTTGCCGCCTTTTCGGGCACAGACCGCCGTTTCCAGTACAAAGGCGTGAAAAACGGTTTTACTATCATAGATGACTACGCGCATCATCCCACCGAGATCGAGGCGACTCTGAGGGCGGCAAAGGCCTGTCCCCATGACCGGATCGTCTGCGTCTTCCAGCCGCACACCTACTCCCGGACCAAGTCCCTCCTGCAGGGTTTCGCAAAAGCGCTCTCCCATGCGGACATCGTGATCCTCGCGGACATCTACGCGGCCAGGGAAACCGACACACTGGGAATCAGTTCAGAGACCCTCGGAGAGGAAATCAGGCGGCTCGGACACGAGTGCCTCTATTTCCCTGATTTTTCAGAAATAGAAAATTTCATTTTGGCAAATTGCCGAAAAGGTGATCTGGTGATAACTATGGGAGCCGGAAATGTCGACCAGATTGCGGATCACCTCCTTTCCTGACCGATTTATCAACACCATCCACATTCTCCACTTTTCCGCGGCCGGTTTTTGATGTGGAAAACCTGTTGCGGAAAGTAAGGGGTTGGGGGAGTTATTCACATTTTCACAGTTATCCACAATTTGGAGTGCCTGATCCCCGGCACCCGGGTGGCCGAAATTTATCGTCAGTTTGTCCATTTCATCCCTCTCATTTTATGTGATATATTGATATTCCAATTAATCCGAAAGTGGCTGTTCCTGCGTTTTACCTGCTGTGCCTCACATGGGGCGCAGCGGAAAGGGCTGCGGAGGATGCCTGCTCAAGACTGCAGCTGCCGGGCCGGTCATGGCTATGGCTGCAGGACGGATCATGCCCGGGGCTTTCCGGCAATGGAAAGGTCTTTACCGGCGGAATCAGTTTCGGATTCGGGAATACAGACAGGGGGGATGAAACGTGTTCACCATTTACAGCGACAGCGGTTCAGACTCGACCATGGTGTCGAATCTGTTCATCGATGAATATATGGAGAGGGCAAATGACGCGCAGATCAAGATTTATCTGTACCTGCTGCGGGTGGTTGGTTCACACAGGACCACCAGCGTGTCCGATCTGGCAGATCGTTTTAACCACACCGAGAAAGACGTGGTCCGGTCTCTTCGTTACTGGGAGCGGCAGGGGCTTCTGAATCTCAGATTCGACAGCGAAAACGATCTCGTGTCCGTCTGCATGCGCCGCCCTTCCTCACCCGCAAAAAATCAGTCAGCTTCCGGGGAAAGCGGGCAGGCAAATAAGGTTCTTTCCTTCTCTCCTGCCGCCGAGAACTCCCTTCAGGACATCTCCGGCGAATCCGCCCGGCTGCTTATGGCGGCGGGCGGGGGCGTTCCCTCACAGGTCCTTCCTGCACAGGCAGGTCCGGCCGCCCCTTCCGGCAGCACCTCAGAAGACCGCAGATATCTCTCTTGTATGATCGCTCCCGGCGAATCCCTGCCCGCTGACGGTTCACAATATACCGGCGGTGCAGTCGTATCCGGACAATCCGGGCAGTCCGGACAATCCGGACTTACCGGTCTGACAGCGGATTCAGGAGGAATTAATCCCGCCCCGTCCACAGATCAGGATTTCCCGGGGAACCGGGTTTCCTCTGCGTCCTGCCGCACGGGCATTCCCTCCTCAACAGTCTCTTCCGCGTCCTCAAAACCGGGAGATGTAGAGGCACTGGAAAGGTTCCGCAGCGATGCCGGACGGGCACAGCTGCTTTTTGTCATCGAGCAATATATAGGCAAGCCTCTCTCTGTCAATGAGATCGGGATCATCTATCATATTTCCGAAAAACTGCATTTTTCGGACGACATGATCGACTATCTTCTGCAATATTGCGTGGACCGGGGAAAAAAGGACTTCCGATATATCGCAAAAGTTGCGGAGAACTGGGCAAAAGACGGGATCATGACTCCCGCGCAGGCTGAAATCTATTCGGCCGGTTCTGCCGAGGCCGGCGGTTTCGGCAAATATCCCGCTTCAGGCAGGGATGCCGCCGGCAGATCCGGCAAACGCGCGGACTCTTCCACACGCAAGACCGGCAAAAAAGGGGGACACAGCCGCAGCTCAAACGTATTTAATCAGTTTGAACAAAACAGTTACGACTTTGACGCGCTCGAAGAGGAGCTTCTCTCCACCCCCGATTCAGGCCCCGGCCCCCAGTAATCCTTCGATCGTAAAACAGGGTGTTTGCAAGTGTCTTTAAAAAAAGAACAGTATGACAGTATAATGAATGAATACGCCGGAATCCGCGACCGCCACAGACGCGAGCTCGAAAAGCGCCGCTCCGAGGTCTATGCCAGGATTCCCGCACTGCGGCAGCTTGAACAACAGACACCTTCTCTCGCTGTCGGACTGCTGCGGAAAAGGCTCCTGGAAGACAGCAGTGTGGACACTTCCTCTTTCCGGGAGACGGCTGCCCGTATTTCCCGAAGGCGCGTGGAACTTCTGGAGGAAAACGGTTTTCCGCCCGATTACCTCGAGCCCGCCTGGGACTGTCCCGACTGCAGAGATACAGGATACATCGGCAGGGAAAAATGCCACTGTCTGCGCAAGCGTGAAACTGCCATTCTCTATGATCAGTCCAATCTGGAGACGCTGACAGAAGAATCAGACTTTTCCTCCCTGTCCGAATCTTATTACTCCGGGGAGGAGCTTCGCCAGTTTCGTCATGCACGCCGGGTCTGCGAGCTCTTCGTAAAGGAATTCGGCAAAAACCACAAAAATATTTATTTATACGGGACCGTGGGAACCGGCAAGACCATGCTCTCTGTCTGTGTGGCAAAAGCTTTGCTGGAAGCCGGCAGGTCCGTCCTCTATTTCAGTGCATCTTCGCTTTTTGACAGGCTTGCGGACAGCACCTTTGGAAGCAGCTCCCGGGACGACCTCAGAGAATTCACCTCGGATCTGTACGGGTGCGATCTCCTGATCATCGACGACCTGGGAACAGAGTTTACCAATGCTTTCGTGGCCTCCCAGCTGTTCACCTGCATCAGTGAGAGGGATCTGAACAGGAAGCCCACGATTATTTCCACCAATCTCTCCCTCCGAGAGCTGCAGGCCAGATATTCCGACCGGGTGTTTTCCCGCATCACGAGCTCCTATGAGATTTGCAAGCTCACAGGCAGAGACATTCGTCTGCAGAAACGGAGAACAGGACGGCGTTGATACATTCTGCAGGCCATAAGCACCGGATTCTGAAGAGGATTTCTTTAAAATAGTTTTCTTTAAGAAGATTTTTAAAAGATCCGCTTATATTCGCTTAGGAAGATCCGCCCGGAAACGGTTTGCCTGAAGAAGATTCACTTAAAATGTTGACAGAAGGCCCTGAATCCTGTAAAACAATAGACCTGAAAAGCATTGTTACTGATTGCGCCCTTACATGCAAGTACGTAAGCGGTGCTTTAAAGCTAAATCAATAATGAAAACCTGTTCATTGCGCTGACGCGCGCCAAAAAGAAAGGACAAGATTCTGATGGAACCCATTAATGAACATGATAAGCGAAAACTGGAAAACGCGCCCTTCGGACAGCTGGGCTTGATTATGGCTTCCGGATGCAGGGAAATGGGAACTGAAATCGATCACTATCTGACGCTGTGGCGCGCCGAACGCCAGAATGAACATCTGGGCAGCCCCTCCTATGCCGGATACAAGCAGCCCACCTATATCATCAACTCAAAAGTCCCCCGTTTCGGGACCGGCGAGGCAAAAGCCGTTCTGTCCCAGTCCGTCAGAGGCATGGATCTCTACATCCTTGTGGATGTCGTCAATTACAGCGAAACATACAAAATGTTCAGCTTTGAAAATCACATGTCTCCCGACGACCATTTCGCAAACCTCAAGCGCGTGATCGCGGCTGTAGCCGGCAAAGCCCGCCGTATCACAGTCATCATGCCCTATCTCTATGAGAGCCTTCAGTCCAAGCGTACATCCAGGGAATCTCTGGACTGCGCCATTGCTCTGCAGGAACTGGTCAGGATGGGAGTGGACAATATCATTACATTTGATGCCCATGATCCCCGCGTCCAGAACGCGATCCCCCTGAACGGCTTCGATACAGTGCAGCCCACTTACCAGTTTATCAAGGGTCTTCTCCGCACTTACGATGACCTGAAGATTGACAGCGACCACATGCTGATCATCAGCCCTGACGAGGGCGGAATGAAACGTGCCGTCTATTTCGCGAATGTGCTCGGCCTCGACATGGGTATGTTCTACAAGCGCCGCGACTACACCCGATTAGTCAATGGCGCGAATCCGATCGTTGCCTTTGAATTCCTCGGCTCCAGTGTCGCGGGAAAAGACATGGTGGTAGTCGATGACATGCTTGCCTCCGGTGACAGTGCGCTCGAGGTCGCAGCTGCGCTCAAAAAACGCGGTGCTAAGAGAGTCTTCTTCTTTGCTACCTTCGGACTGTTCACAGACGGCCTTCAGAAGATCGATGAAGCTCATGAAAAAGGAATCATCGACAAAGTCTTCACCACCAATCTGATCTATCAGCCGCAGGAGCTTCTGGACAGACCCTGGCACAGCAGCTGTGATCTGAGCAAGTATATCGCTTATATCATTGACACACTCAATCACGACAGTTCTATCAGCGATCTGCTCGATCCCGCTGAGCGTATCTGGAAGATCGTCGCAAATTACAAAAAGCAGCATTCATGCGGCCAGGATAAAAAGCCTGAACCCAATGACTGAGACAAGGCAGAGGCGGTCCCGCCGCCCTCTACCCCCTGACCGGCCCTGTCCGCCGTAAGGCGGAAAAATTCATTACACAGGCCGTGCCATAAAAGAGAAAGCGGCTGCGCGCCCCTCTCCGGGACGTGCCGCCGCTTTTTTAGTATGGTTCTTTCCGCATTGTTCATCCCGTACGGTTCTCTGTGCGCTGCGGAAAAACACTCATCAGAGCAGAATTTCGATCTTTCTCCCCGTCCTCTCGTACTGGCGGTAGGTCACACCCGCCGCGTCAAACATGCGCTTGCTGGCGATCGTGCTGTCAGCCTCCGCATATTTGTCGCTGTCGTAGACAACATTGCGGATTCCCGACTGAATAATGGCTTTGGCGCACTCATTACAGGGGAACAGTGTCACATAGATCGTAGCTCCCTCAAGGCTGCCTCCTCTAAAGTTAAGAATCGCGTTCAGTTCACTGTGAGTCACATAGGGATACTTGGTCATCAGAGGTTTCCCGTCCCTCGCCCAGGGAAATTCGTCATCGGAACAGCCTGTCGGCAGACCGTTGTATCCCATCGAAAGGATCTTGTGCTCATCACTGACAATGCATGACCCGACCTGCGTGCTCGGATCTTTCGAACGCATGCCGGCAAGCTGCGCAACCGCCATAAAATATTCATCCCATGAAATGTACCCTGTCCGCTTTCCAGTCACTGCGTCCTCCTTTCCGACATCTGGTCACACATGTATTACTCTCTGTCCCGCCGCCTTCAGCAGCCGGTTCATCACCGCCCTGCCGATGCCGCTGCTGTCGAAGGATTCGGCGTAGATTTCTGCAGCATCCTCGTCATCGAATTCCCTCAGGATCCGGAACAGTTCTCTGGCGACGCTCTCCTCATCTTCCCTGGATCCCGCGCTCTTGACCAGATCCGCGTCATAGGCGTCCCTGGTCTCATCCGTACAGATCACGCCTGTCCGGATTCCCTCTGCCCGGCAGATGCGGATCCTGTCATTGATGTAAGCCGCCGTTCTCTCCGGCGGTCCCTCCACAATTGTCAGCGTCCCTTTGGGCGCGTAATGTCTGTATTTCATTCCGGGCGCTTTCGGCGCGCCGTCTGTCACTGCTGCCGCAAGACTCCCGGCGTTTACTTTTCCCAGGACCTCTTCGAGCTTTTCCCAGGTCACAAATCCCGGCCGCAGGATCACAGGTTCTTTTTCCGTCAGGTCTATGATCGTGGACTCCAGTCCCAGTCCGACCTGTCCCCCGTCTATGATCATCTCCACCCGGCCGTCCAGATCCTCAAGACAATACCTGGCCAGGGTAGGACTGGGGCGGCCCGACCGGTTGGCGCTGGGAGCGGCTATAAAACCTCCGCCCGCCGCGATCAGGGCCCGGGCAATTTTGTTGGAAGGAAAGCGGATCGCCACCGTATCCAGTCCCCCCGTGGTCTCGGAGGGAAGATCCGCGCATTTGGGAAGTATCATGGTCAGCGGTCCCGGCCAGAAGGCTTCCGCCAGTTTCCAGGCCTGCTCCGGGATGCGGACCGCAACTCTTTTCATGTCCTCCAGTCTGCAGATATGCACGATGAGGGGATTGTCGGAAGGACGTCCCTTCGCCGCGTAGATCTTTCTGGATGATTCGGGATTGAAGGCATCTCCGCCCAGTCCGTACACTGTCTCCGTAGGAAAAGCGACCAGTCCGCCTCTCCGGAGGATCGTTCCCGCCAGCCGGATCTGCTCCGGATCGATCCGGTCCTCAGTCATTTTTGTATAAATAGTTTTCATGTCTCAGTTCCATGGCTGTGCGCCGCAGTCCGCGGGTGCCGGAAGCAGCGCGCCTTCCGCGCTCCCGCAGCCCTCCATACATGAGCACACTTTTATTTTCCGTTTACATAGTCCTGGATTTCGTCCCAGACATCGTTTGTCTCCAGCCCCAGCCTCCATACGGCGACACCGGCGAGATTGTATTTTTCCATCACTTCCAGCTTGGCTTTCACAGACCTGGGATCCTCTCTCCAGATCTGATAGAGTTTGGAACCCGATTTTTTCTCTGCGTAATACTGGGCAGCCGTGGTGTTCCATTCCTCATCCATATCATGCTCTTTGACAAAAGCTTTGGCCTCGACCATGTCGAGGACAACCGATGAGAGGGAAGCCCCTTTGGTCGTCCAGCCCCTGGTATAGAAGGGGATCGCGTTGATCAGCCTGTCAGCGGGAACCTCTTTCAGGGCCTCCTGAATTCCGTATTCCACGTATCCGATTGAAGCGACACTGCCTGCCTCTTCGCTGCCCGCGAAGTGCTCATCATATCCCATGATGATGATATAATCCGCGAATTTTCCCTGTTCGAGCAGATCATAATAATCGTTGAAATTGTAAGGGACGTAGTTGTTGATGGAAATGATCAGCCCGGCTCTGCGGCAGGCAATGCAGATTTCCCGCACAAATTCCACAAAATCCGGCCCGTCGGTCTCACTCAGGCTCTCAATATCCACATTGATACCGTCCAGTTTATAATTCTTCGCTTCCTTCACGACCTCGCTGATGACTTTTGTCCGCCTCTCAAGGGTGTGAAGGAATTTGGTACAGACAAGTCCCTCGTCATTCTGGAAATTGTCCAGGACTCCCCAGACCTGCATACCCTTCTTGTGGGCATTTTTGACATATGTGGAGGAAGCCTTGCAGTTGACTTCTCCTTCGTCGGTGACCAGTGTAAACCAGGTGGGGGCCAGGACTTTGATTCCCTTCGTTCCCACGAGCATGCCGTCGATGCTGTCATTGCTCTCTTTATAGCTGGTCACGTTCCAGGCAATGCTGGCGCGCCCGTCGATCTTCCTGAACTGGGGTTCCATCTCAGGAACGTCTGTCACAGGCTCCAGCTTTTGTTCCCGGGTCTCTGACAGGTATTTGCTCTCCACATAGCCATAAAAACCGTCCGCCGTCTCGATCCTGACCCAGTCCTCCAGGTCCTCCAGAACCAGGACGTCGGTGCCCTCCTCCACAGCCGCTACGATCGGCGCCTTGACGCCGCCCAGGGTGCGCATATTGGTGCTTCCCTTGACTGTCGCCATCTGCTCTGTGCCCCATTCATTGCGCAGGACAAGGCGGTTGGGCCCGGTGTGCACTCCATAGTAGAAATTCGTATATTTCCTGACAAAATCAAGCGCGACGTAGACCGTGTCTCCATCGACGACCAGGGGCGCGTAGACTTCTTCCGTCACACCGTTCACATCGCTCTCCCAGCTCTTCTCTCCGGCTTTCGCGCTGATCCTCTCCTCCGGGAGACAATAAATGAGCACCTGATCTTCACTGCCGTAATAAAAGCGTTTATTCAGAAGGCTTCTCACAGTGTCCAGATCCAGATAGCAGGCCTCCCCGAATCTGCGGGCGTGCATTTCCGAGACAAGATTCTCGTAGATGACAGGAAAATCATCCTGATCCTGCACTCCGTAATAGGTGTCCAGATCCGCCCTTTTATTTGAATACATATAGTGATCAAAATACAGCTTGCAGAAGACACCGCCCAGAACAAGAATCAAGAGCACAGTGATTATATAGGGGATCGCTTTCTTCATCGGGAGCCTCTCTTTGCTTGAAACCTGTGTATAATCGCTGCAATCACTCCTCCGGCAGCCGCTGTTCGCTGCCCGCGTTCGCTGGCCGAAGGGCCCGCATACACACTTGGCAGCATTCCTCATGATTCTCTCGCGGAGTGATCTGTAACGCGCTGTCTGTGAGACTGCGCGTCCCGCGGGATTGCGCACGCTTTTTGAAACAGCGCTCTTTTATCCCGGCATTTTTTATTATAACACATGAAAAGACCAGTTAAAAGACGGAGCCTGTCCGCCCGTTTTACCGCACAATGTAAAGACTGCTCTATTGCTGTCAATCCGCATCGGCCGGACAGGCTCTCCCGATAGACTTGATCCTTAGAAATGCCGGTGTATACACAGAAGTGGCCTGCAGAAAACCGGCTCCTTTACTCTTTCACACGAATATATCCTCACAGGGACGGCAGTGCAGGAAAACCGCCTCTCTGCGATTTACTCTGCTTTTTCGTTCCGCCGCGGAACCGATTTGAGACATGTTTTCCGGAGCTTTCCAAAAGAAGGTATTTCCGTGAGATCAACCTCGTGCGTTCAGCTCCTGTCCCCTCCGGACTGTATCTGAGACTATTCTGAATTTCCAAAGCTTTATCATCATCACAAAAAACAGAAGCGGATGCTATTCCACCAGTATGCATCGGGCGCGAATATTACAGGAGCAGTGAAATGTCGAAGACAGTGATCAGTGCTCACTGCTTTATTCAATATTATTTTTTTGTTTTCAAGAAACAGCTCCGCCGTACTACCGATCTGCCCTCCTTTCTGATACCAGGCGTCCTGAACGGGAACAAGGCTATTGTACCCCTCTCACAGGTGTCACGGGTTACTTAATTACTTAAATGGGCATTCTAGTGATTTTAGTACAAAAACACGAAGTAAATGAAAGAATTAATCATGCAAGCTGACGATACCTTTCCGTTTTCTTTTGGAATCCGGGCGTTTTCCCGGGCTTTTTGAGTGCTTTTAGGACAAAATCCGGATAAAACGGCAAAAACCGTTTAAGTAAAAAACAATATTCCGCATTTCGGAATACGTTTTTCTCAAATTACAGCCAATGTTACTTAAACGGGTGCGTAAAATAAGGCTTGCAGGCTGCACACCCGCCTGAAACGCGGAGTATATCCGCGATTTCCTCTTGTCACTGCTCACGCCATGCACATAGTATTCTTTGACCGGACCAAGCGGCTCATGGTATGATGATTATCAGCGCGGCGGTCCGTAAACACAGTACTGCTGCGGGTTCTTTTTTTAGTTTTCTGCCGCGGCACGGCAGTCATGCCGGATCCGCGTGCACGGGGAAATCACTATGAGAATAGAGAAGATAAACGACAACCGGATCCGGTGCTTTCTTTCCAGGGAGGATATGGAGAGCCGGCAGCTCCATCTCAAGGAGCTCGCTTACGGCACAGAGAAGGCCAGGGCTCTTTTTCACGAAATTCTGAATGAAGCCCGGTCCCGTTTCGGCTTTGAGGCGGAAAATATGCCGGTTATGGTTGAAGCCGTTCCTCTGCAGGACGACAGTCTGGTTCTGATCATCACCAAGGTTGATAATCCCGAGGAACTGGATACCCGGTTCTCAAATTTTTCACCCTCCGTGAAGAGCGGATCGGCTGACCCGGATGTCTCCACGACCTCTGCGCTCAGTCAGCTCCTGGAGGCTATCCGTCAGGAAATGGACCGCGGAGCGCATGAAGAAAACGGGCAGGAGGAATCCGGGGCAGAGGACACATCCCAAAAAGCAGGCGGCAAAAAGCCCGCGGGGAAAAAGCCGGCAGGGAAAAAGGCATCCACCGCAGGTAGAAAGAAGCTGTCTTCCGGAATGCATTTATTTACCTTTCCCTCCATGGGAGAGGCGGCGTCCGCCGCGGCAGCAGCCCCCGGATTTCAGGGCAGAAGCTCTCTGTACCGGGATCCCGCTGACTCCACCTATTACCTGTTCGTCTCTCCGCCGGAAGGTGATGCTCCGGATTTCGGACAGGTTCTCTCCGCCTTGTCGGAATTCGGCAGGGAGGAATATATCACCCCCGCCCGCGAACAGTATCTGCGGGAACACTGTGAGGTTCTCTGCGCGGAAGATGCTGTGCGGAAGCTTTCCGAAATCGGAAATATTTAGGAAGCACTGCCGCGGAAAAAAGCGAAAGCTGCTATGGCGGCATTTTATTCTTCATCGCGCAATACCCGTGACTTCAGCCGTGGAATACGCGCACAAGACTCGCGGGCGAGTCTTGAATTTTATTCATAACTGACAAAAGTTAGTTGTTATTAACAACTTTTTTCATACATTTTAAATGAATCTTTTTGTGTACAATCCTGAAAATCACGTTGCTTTTTACAAGGCTCAATGATAACATTTAAATATATGCTGGATTCACTCACGGAGCAGATTTCTGTCAGCAGAATCTGAGGGGGATCCGTACGCCGGACCATGTTTGGTGGTTTGCACGGTGGTGCCAGCAAATCCGAAACATGCGTTTGTCGCTTTTATTAACAATGCGGTAACCGCTTCACATTTACAGGAGGACAATGTAATGGCAAGAAAGTTTCTCACCATGGATGGTAACGAAGCTGCTGCACACGCCGCGTATGCGTATACAGAAGTAGCTACCATCTATCCCATCACTCCTTCATCTGTCATGCCTGAGCATGTCGATGAGTGGGCTACTGCCGGAAGAAAGAACATTTTCGGGCAGAAGGTTCAGGTCACGGAAATGCAGTCCGAGGCCGGCGCGGCAGGCGCTGTCCACGGCTCCATTGCAGCCGGTGCCATGACCTCTACTTTCACCGCTTCCCAAGGCCTTCTTCTGATGATCCCGAACCTTTACAAGATCGCTGGTGAAGGTCTTCCGGCCGTCATCAACGTTGCAGCCCGTGCTGTATGTTCTCACGCTCTGAACATCTTCGGTGATCACTCCGACGTCTACGCAGCACGTCAGACCGGCTGCGCAATGCTCTGCGAATCCAGTGTACAGGAAGTCATGGATCTGACTCCTGTAGCTTACTGTGCAGCAGTCAAGGGCAAACTTCCTTTCATCAACTTCTTCGACGGTTTCAGAACTTCTCACGAAATCCAGAAGATCCAGATTTGGGACTATGAAGATCTCGATGACATGATCGACCACGAGGCAATCGCGGAATTCCGCCGCAACTGCCTGAACCCCACACATCCCCGTCAGATGGGTTCCGCTCAGAACCCCGACATCTTCTTCCAGACCCGTGAGGCCTGCAATCCTTACTACGATGCAATGCCCGCGATCGTCCAGGAGTACATGGACAAAGTCAATGCCAAGATCGGCACAGACTACAAGCTGTTCAACTACTACGGCGCTCCCGATGCCGAGAAGGTCATCATCGCCATGGGTTCCGTCAACGAGACCATTGAAGAGACCGTCGATTACCTCAACGGCAAGGGCGAGAAGGTCGGCGTGATCAAGGTTCGTCTGTACAGACCTTTCTGCACCGATGCATTCCTCGCAGCCATCCCGAAGACTGTCAAGCAGATCTCCGTCCTCGACAGGACCAAAGAGCCCGGCTCCATCGGCGAGCCTCTGGCACTGGATGTCAAGGCAGCGATCGCTGGCACCGAGTTCAAGGATGTTCCCGTCTTCTCCGGCCGTTATGGTCTCGGTTCCAAGGACACCACTCCTGCTCAGATCATCGCAGTCTACAACAACAATACCAAGAAGACCTTCACCATCGGTATCAC
>JAUNEM010000097.1:8409-9718 GCA_030525515.1 Eubacteriales bacterium | reverse complement strand
TTCGCAGGGCAGGCAGATCCGGCGGCAGAGGATGAATTCGCGGGGCAGGCAGACCCTGCAGAGGGAGATGAGCTTTACGGCCAGGAAGATCCGATGGCAGAAGCTGAGTCCGCCGGTCAGTCCGATACATATGAGGGAGACTTGTCCCAGGATTTCGATCTGACAGATGACAGCGGACTTTTCGACGGGAATGAAGCAATCGATGAAAATGATTCTTCTATGCCGGAGGGTGCCGGAAGCGGGGACGAAATGAATCCTGCTCAGGATCCGGATGACCAGGAGTATGCCGGAAATGAGACAGATTCTCCCGGGGAATTCGCTTCAGATGAGAACGGGGAAACTGTTTCATCGGATGAATCTGTTACGGACGCAGCTCCCGGCCAGGAAGAGATGTCAGATGCTGATTCAGAGGAACTGACGTCTGGTGATGCAGAAGAGACTGTCTCCGATTCTGCCCAGCCGCAGGAAGAGACTGCCTCCGAAGAAGACGCTGCTGCCTATGAGCAGGAGCCGGCGGAGGAATCCGGGCAGACAGATGCTGTAGAGGAGATTCCCTCCTTTGGAACAGAGGCGGGAACAGAGGAAGAACCTGCTTTCTCACAGGATGGAACCGGATCCGGGGTACAGGAGCCTGGGAACGGGGCCGTGGACTCTCTGACAGAACAGGTTCCCGAAGGGCAGACGCAGTCCAATAGTCCTATGGAAGAGGAAGATCAGGCACAGGCCCTGTCCAGCACTGAAACAGGGATGGTGACTGTATCCTGGACACAGGAGCAAGGCGTCGACGGCTACCAGATTCAGTGCTGTTCAAGAGAGGATTTTGACTTTGCGCGCGGCGCTGCCGGAATCTCTTCCAAAGTGGAGGGCAGCGGTTCGGAGGCTAAGACATTCACCAATCTGACCAGCGGTAAAGTCTATTATGTAAGGATACGTTCATACCGGGGGGCAGATGAAAGCATCGATCAGTCTGATTGGAAAAACCTCGGGGAAATAACAGTGAAGTGATGTGATGTGAAATTTTCGTTGCACATGTGATCAGGATGTGTGAAAGTTTTTCTGTAAAAGACCTTCTATGATGTTAATAGGTTGAGCCGGCGAGTAGATTACTGCTTGTCGGCTCTTATTATTCTAATTTACAATTAATGCAGCTCCGGATACGCAAACCGTACGTCCGGTGCAATGGGAGGGGCGGAGCCCTTTCGGCTCCCATGATCCGTTCCTAGTATGAACTTTTTTAATTAACTTGACATTTCCATGCAAACGTCAAGCACTTTTTTACATCGTAAGGTAAGAAGATTTTTACACTGTA
>JAUNEM010000097.1:6592-8399 GCA_030525515.1 Eubacteriales bacterium | reverse complement strand
AGACCGTCTATGATTTTGATAGGTTGAGCCGGCGAGCAGATTACTGCCTGCCGGCTCTTATTTTATTGTTCTAATAGCAAAGTCGCTGTGATCATGAGCATAGCCCAGAGACATATATTTTATTGTGTTTCTATAGAGCGAAGCAGCAGAGTACCACCTCCAAAGGACGCAGTTCAGCACCGCAGGGGGGAGGTTCATTTTACCTCATAAAGATAATAAGTATACATATCATCGTTCAGATACTGAGAGACAGATTCAACCAGAGAATAGTTTTTTTTCAATAAATTGAGAAGCCGCGGCTCCTTCCCGTAAGGGATCCTTGTTATGACAAAATCCACTTTTTTATCGCGTATTGCATGGCGCTGGTCATCAAGTGCCCCCGGGACATCCTGGTTGATTCTGCAGAAGGCCCAGGTATTCGGCACTATATCCGCCACTGTGTAAAAACCTGCGTCCAGGAAGCCATAGTTCAGAGCTGTGGGGGTCTCCTTTACAGAATGCATATATTCGGAGAACCGGTACTGTGCCAGTTCTTCGGTTTCCCTCAAAAATCCCCTTGGAAAGGGCTTAAACACAAAGCATAAAAAGAGAACCGATAAACCCGCAGCCGCAAGTGAAAGCCGCTTCACCTCAAATCGGGATGTCAGCCGGTCAACGATCCATATAAGCGCAAACACTATAAAAGGCACGAGCGCATAATAATAGTAATCGAACATTTTTCCATGAAGAAACACGATTAGGAAACTGAACAGAAAACAGAAAGTGACTGCAAGCGCTTTTGCCAAATCCAATAGCTTAAATAGTGAATAGATGCTGAGGACCAGCAGTAATGTGAGGAGTGGTTCATGAATAATGTTCGTTTTTATTACTGCAGCATACCCGGCAATAACACCGGCGGGAGTGATCGCGCTTCCGTAATTGTTGACATTTGCAGCAATATAGTAATTCCAAAGCTCATTGAGCGCGGAATTAGCAGCAAAATACCCGATACACGGAAGTGTTACCAGTACAATTCCAAGCCCGTACAGCAGCAGTCCGGCAAGGAGTTTCTTCAGTCTGACCCTTGAATCATCCTTCCGCGTCAAAGAAACGACAACAAAGAATAAAACATAGCCCACATAGAAGCCTAGCAGAGAATATTTTATCCAGAATATAATACCGCTCAAAATACCATTGACCAGAAACACAGATCTATGATTATACCCGTACTTGATCAGGCTGTAAAAAGTATATAAAAAGCATGGAAGCAAATCTACTTCCACTATTTGCGCGCTGGCAATCGATTTTGTTGTAAATGCAAACAGGGCAAACAGTACCGTCACCAGAAAGCTTTTTTTATTGCTATGCAGAATATTATCCGCAATCTCAAATATATAGTGCGCGCTGATGGCCATCAAAACCAGTTGGATCATGAAGACACCGCTGGAATCCCTGTGCGATATCCAATAAGCAGGAATCTGGAGCAGGTATATGAGCAGTCCTTTGCACTCCAGAATATCCTTGTATAAAACCCTGCCATGCAGTATTGCTTTTCCCACAGTGAAAAAACAATGTGATTCATCGCAGAACGGATATAATACAGACGTAGTGGCACACAGTGAAAACGCCAGCAAAAAAACAAGACCGGCACTTATTTTATATCCATTCACTTTCATCACTCTCATAATGATGAACACCTCTCTGACAAAGTGAAACACAATTACTGCATGGAAAAATCACCCCGGAGGTTCGAATACCTGCCGGGATGATTTTTGTCTTCCGTCCTGTGGTAATGTCTGTTTTCCGTCTTTGGGTAGTGCTTTTATCC
>JAUNEM010000097.1:0-6582 GCA_030525515.1 Eubacteriales bacterium | reverse complement strand
ATCCGTCCTGTGGTAATTTATGATTCCTGCGCGATCCGGCGCAGGATTTCTCTGGACTCCGCCTCTGAATACAGTTCATCTTTTGAAAAACCGCTGAAGAAATTGCGGAAAGCCAGCAGAATTCCGGGTTCATTGACATAGAGGAAGCACATGCCCTTATCCGGGACCAGAAACTCGATGAAGAGCGACTTGTCCATGACCTCGACGCACAGCATCCCCTCCGGCGGACTCAGCTCCTTCTTCAGGATCCGGGCGCTGTAATTGGGGGATTCCGCCAGTTTGAGAACCATTTCTTTTCTCTCTTCCACTGACAAGGGAGAGTAGAGTTCCATCGGAACCTCCGCGAACCGCCCGGTCTTCATGAAATAGCGGATCCCGCTCTCTGACAGAAAATTGACTGAGTTGTTGTCGGATTTTTTATATCTGGCCTGGATCGCACCAATGTAATCATAGATATTTTTTAAGGCATCGTTCCTGCCTTCGCTTTCCCTGGGGAAGAGATCGGAACGGAGATGCTTCCTGATGATTTCATCAGTCAGGATCGGTATGATACAGGGCTGTGAGGCGTAGAAGTATTCTGTATCCGCCATGTTCCTGTCCCGCTTGAGAATAACATTGTTCATGTTGACCATGAAGGATTCTATATCGCGAAAGACATAGGAAAGAGCAGGCTTTCCCTGCGCGATTGTGTCGAATTTTCCGCGGAAGACAGCCACCTGATCCGGATCCCGGAAAAAGATTGACTCAGCCAGGTCATCCGTAAAGAGAACAGCCGAGGTTTCCGTGACCAGCAGATTGGAATAAAGCGGGAAAGTCCCGATCTCCGCCTGCCTGGAATAATAATAGAAGGGCTCGTAGTCAAAACCTTCCGAGCACATGCTGACAATCTTGAAAAAATTCTGTAAAAGCTCATGATTCCAGATCAGGTCATCCTCCGGAAAAAGATTGCCTGCCAGCAGGGGCGATATCAGCCCGCCTTTCAGCCCGCCAGCGCCTTTCCCGTGCGCCATCAGCATCTGCCGGGGCGAGCCCAGCCCTGCCAGCCCTGCCTGCATGCCGGAAACAGACGTATTCCCTCTTGTGAAAGACCCGGCCGGGGATGACACCTGCAGTCCCGGACCGGAGAGAAAGGAAGTTGTCAGGGGTATCAGGTGCTTTACCTTCACCGATCTGTTCTTTTTTCCTTCCGACATCAATATATCCATCACCGGGTCGATACCGGGACGCATGACAAGCTCGATTGTGCAGTGTTCCCCGCAGCACTCCCTGTGGATTTCCTTCTGCATTCTTCTGAGCGTGTGATCCCTGCCGCTGACTACCAGCGTATCCTTTTGCGGAGCACTCAGATTCCCCGAATCATAATGGACCAAAGGCACCACCGGAATCGTTCCGGTGAAGGACTTCAGAAAGGACCTTATATACTGCCTTTCCCAGTAAACGCGGGGCCCCAGCCGCGCGCACTCATAAGCCTCCTCCAGAATATTCCGCTCATCTTCTGTCAGCTGCAGAATCTCAGCCATCCTGCAGACAGTATCCCTGTCCTTGGGCAGGGTCTTTCCTTTCATAAAACGGTAAACAGTGACACGGTCCAGACCGCAATAGCCCGCGATCTGCGGAGAATTGATACCGATCCGCTTTGAGTAAGCAGACAGCAGATCTGAAAAATAGCTCATTCCGTCGTTCCTCTAAATTTAAATGAAACCGTCACAGAGGTGGGGTATCTACGCCATACGTAGTCTGTGAATGTGATATATAAATCACAAATTCTCTCACCTATATTACCATTATATTCAAATAATTTCTTCTGCCCAAATTTAAAAAAGAGCTGCAACCTGGCCTGCAACTGGGGGACGGTTCGGGGACAGGAGAAGACAGGCGGAGACAGGGGACGGTTCTTTGTCTCCGCCCTGTCTCCTCCTGTCTCCTCCGTCCCCTGTCTCAAAACCTGCCCTTTCTTTCATTGGGATTCATTTATATGGTATTATATCGGAAATGCAAAATTCCAATCATGACATATTGCCATGACTGATTTGCGCTGTTAAAATATTTGTATCCCAAAGTATTCTGAAGAAAGGGTCACAGGGCCTTCTTCGAAGTGCTTTGTCATAAATGCGGTGCTGGTCTTGCAGTACTGCCGGGTCTTATTATTCCATGGGGCTCCGGCGGACTGCAGGCAGATGGGAGAACTATTTAAGGCTAAGACATAGAAGATAATGGTCTTCCACTGTGGAAAAACTGCGCACCGGAGCCCCTCCTTTTTTTGCTCAATAGGGAGGTACTTAAACATGACAAATGCAAAAAAGAAACAGGAGCAGGACAGAAAAAGCCGGGTAAAGAAAAAGCAGGAAGGGCAGAAACCGCAGAAGCTTCCGGGGGAAAAACTGCAGAGGCTTCCTGCGGAGAAGGTGCAGAAACGGCCTGCGGAGAAACCGTTGGAAACCCCGGAGAATAAGATCAACCGGAATATTAAGGATTCCGTTTTCTGTGATCTGTTCGGGATGCCTGAGTATCTGATGCAGCTCTATCAAGTGCTGCATCCTGATGATATGGAAACAACAGGGGACGATCTGACGATCGTGACCCTGAGCAGGACAGTAGCAAGGAACATTTACAATGATCTGGGCTTCCTTGTCCGGAACAGGCTGCTCGTACTTGTGGAAGCCCAGAGCACCTGGTCAGAGAATATACTTGTCCGTTTCCTGATGTATCTGGGCGAGACCTACCGCAGATATATCAAAACAAAGGGTCTCAGGATTTATAGTGAAAAGAATGTTGATATTCCAAAACCTGAACTGTATCTGGTTTACACAGGAAAGCGGGATGATAACCCGGAGACCATTTCTTTAAAGGAGAGCTTTTTCGGTGGAGAAAACTCTTGTGTGGATATTACTGCAAAAGTAATCTGCGAGAGTGGACAGGGCGATATTCTGAGCCAGTACATCACTTTCAGCAGGGTTTTCGATGAACAGCAGAAGCTCTATCCGGGGGATAGAGAGAAGATCGTAATGGAAACAATCAGGATCTGCAAAGATAAAAATGTGCTGAAGGATTATCTTGCGAGAGAGGAGGCGGCTGCGATTATGTTTACTATTGCGGATCAGGCGGAAGCTATGAAGGAGGCTCTGGAAATGGAAAGGGCCGAGGGAAAAGCTGAGGGACTAGCCGAGGGATTAGCTGAAGGCGAGGGCAGACTCGCTGCCTTGATGAAGAAACTCCTTTCACTTGGGCGCATGGAGGATCTGCAGAAGGCTGCGACTGATCAGAAGTATCGGGAAGATCTGTACACAGAGTTCAAGATAAGCTGAGATGGTTGGGGACGGTTCGGGGACGGTTCTTTGTCTCCTTCAGATTCCTTTTATTTCGGGATTGCATATGCGATTCAAATGTGAAATAATAGGAACACTGACTTTAAAGATTAGGATTTGTGATTGATCCTGTAATCATGGAATAGAACTTTTTACAGATACTAATATGGGACGTAAGACTTTGTACGGCAATACACCGGATCAGCAGGAGATTGATCTGTTCGAATTGCTGATCTTTTATATGGGTAGACTGCCGCTGCTGATTGCTGCGGCTATTTGTGGTGCCCTGCTTTCAGGTCTTATCACCCATTTCTGTATCGCGGACAAATACACTGCTGTTTCACGCATGTATATGGTTTCCGCTTCGACATCTTCTGTTATCAATCTGTCGGATCTTGATATAGGTACTTCGCTTTCCAATGATTATGTGGAACTTATGAAAACCAGGCCGGTCGTCGAAGGAGTCATCGATTCCCTGGGGCTTGATTATACCTATGATAATCTGGTCGGGATGATCTCCCTGAGCGTGGTGCCCAATACCAGAATCGTCAAGATTTCAGTGACGAGTACTGACCCGCGGGAAGCCATGGATATAGCCAACGAAATGGCGAGAATATCCAGGGTGCATCTTCCGAAAGTAATGAGTGCCCCTGCCCCTACCATTGTCGAGGAAGCGATTCTGCCGAAGAACAAGAGCTATCCTTCTATGAGCCGAAATGTGGCTGCCGGTACGATGGCGGCCCTCTTCGCGGTGATGGGTGTGCTGACTGTGATCTTTCTCATGGATGATACGATCCGGACCTCTGAAGATATTGAGAAAGAATTTGGCATTATGCCCATGACTGTGATTCCTGAGGGCACGGTCGAGGGGCTGGAAAAACGCGATGACAGCGATGTGGTGACCCGGTTCCGAATACCGGGGCTTCCGATGAGAAAGAGGCGGAAGGAAGAGTATATCAGCTCCTGGACATATACCAATCCTGCCCGGACAGCTGAAAAGCAGGCAGTACCTGCATATGAACATACGCCCCTTCCCATGCGGCAAGGCGAGAGTGAATCCTGGAGCCTGCCTTATCCTGAAGCGCAGCCTGTGAAATCTGCTGATTATGCAGAACCTGCAGCCGGATCCGGTTTCGGATCCCCGGCAGTGGAAGTGGTCTCTTCCTTAGACCCTGCATTTGCAGCAGCGAAAGTGGTTTCCTCCACAGAATCTGTATCCGAAACCATGGCTGCGAATGCAGCTGCCTTCACTGAACCTGAGGTTGCATCCGAACCTGTAGCAGGGCAGGCGGTTTCCGCCGTAGAGTCTGCATCTGCATCCGAACCTACAGTCACATCCGGATCTGCAGCCGTGCAGGCAGGAACCGACGCGATTATCTCTGCAGAGCCTGAATCGGTATCTGCAGCTGCCTTCACTGAACCTGAAGTTACATCCGAATCTGCAGTCACGTCCGGACCCGCAGCCGCGGAAGCGGTTTCCGCCGCAGAATCTTTGTCTGCATCCGAATCTGCAGTCACATCCGGACCTGCAGCCGCGGAAGCGGTTTCCGCCGCAGAGTCTGCATCTGTATCCGGACCCGCAGTCACATCCGGACCTGCAGCCGCGGAAGCGGTTTCCGCCGCAGAATCTGCATACGCTGCCGAAGCGGATGATTCCCCCGCACAGCCGGCGTGGGAGATCAGGCAGGTACGGGGCTCCGGCCGTTCAGGCCCGACGATGCTGGAGTTAAGACCGGCAGTGAGAGACAATGGCCGTTCTGCTTCTCAACAGAGGCCGGCTTATGAGTCGGGGCATTCCGGAAGAAGGCCGCCGGCATACTACAGCAACGGTCTTTCTGCTTCGCGAAGATACAGGAGAAGAAGACAGCAGAAAAGGGATTTCGCGATCGGCATGGCCTGCCTTGCGGGCGCGGTATTCTTGTCAGGTCTTATGATCAGTCAGGCGGTATTTCCTTCGGCGCCTGCTCAGGTATCTGAGACAGCGGCTCAGGATGCGCCTGCTGCACCTGCCGCAGACCCCAATGCCCTTCCTCAGGGGACAGGAGCAGCCGGCAGCAACTATGCCAGGGTCCTTGTCTATCTGGACAGCATGCAGCGTGTTATTGAAGAGAGGTATGTCGCTCAGGACGGCACAGTCGTCATGAACGAAAAGGGATACGCTATCCTGCGCAATCAGTATGATGCCAATGGGAATCTGACACGGACATCCTATTATGACGACAATAACAATCCTGTATTCGTGCGGGAACTGGGATATTCGAGTGTTTCCATAACTTATGACCAGCTTGGCAACAAGGTTGGAGAGAATTATTACGATACGGACGGAAGCCTTCTGACAGGTCCGTAATCAGGATGTCACCGGGACGGCAGCACAACCGTCCCGATGACATCTCTTCTGCAAAAAAAGAAGAGGATACACAGATTTATGAATATAGTCGATTTTCACACACACATTTTACCGGGAATCGATGACGGCAGTCAGAATGAGAGCATGACAGAAGACATGCTTTTTGAAGAGCAGCAGCAGGGAGTAGCCATTATAGCAGCTACTCCTCATTTTTATGCTTCCCAAATGTCTGTGATTGGATTCCTGGGACGCCGCAAAGAGGCACTGGACAAGACCAACCGCATCCGCCGGGAGGCGGACCGGCCGCTTCCGGAGATCATAGCAGGAGCGGAGGTCTATTATTTTTCCGGAATCGGACGGGCGGCGGAGATCCCCAGGCTCTGCATCGGGGAGACCAATGTGCTCCTTCTGGAGATGCCCTTCGAGCAGTGGACGGAAGAGGTTTTGAGAGATGTGGAGGATCTGATCGATCGGCAGAAGCTCATGATCGTCCTGGCCCACATCGAGCGCTATGTCCATTTTCAGAGGGACAAAGGTGTCTGGAACCGGGTCATGGATCTGCCCCTGCACACTCAGATCAACGCCGGCAGCTTTGTAAACAAGGGACGATTTCTGCGCCCGGACCGCAAGTGGCAGTTCTGTATTGATTTTTTGAAGAAGCATCCTGACACCCTTCACATGGGCAGCGACTGCCACAATATGACCTCCCGCCGTCCCAACCTGGCCGGGGGAAGGTCGGCAATTGCCGGGTCAGCGGGGCAGGAATACCTGGACCGGATTGACGCTTCGACGGCTCGTCTTCTGGGGCTTTAAGGCAGGAGCGATTTCTGCGGCTGAATCTTTGCGGAAGAAGTATAATAAAATAAAAATTTTAGAAGAAGCCGGGAAGAAATATCGAAGACAGTTTTTTTGATTAGTTTTTTAATTAGT
>JAUNEM010000005.1:33151-34909 GCA_030525515.1 Eubacteriales bacterium | reverse complement strand
TCTGCACGTGGATGTTGTAGCGGGCGAAGACTTCGTCGCGGGTGTAGATCGAGTGGGAGGTGAACAGGCTGATGTTTTTCTCCGAAATATAGGAGGGAAGGGCATCCACCGTAGACACATTGTTGGACAGTCCGCGCCGTTTGGCCTCCTCAACCCAGGACTCGTCGTATCCGTTTCCGTCAAAAATGATCCGCTTGTGGGCTGTCAGTTCACGCTTGATCAGCGCGTTGAGGTCCTCGTGGAAATTTTCAGATCCTTCCAGTTCATCGGCGAACCTTCCCAGGGTGTCAGCCATCATGGTGTTGAGCACAATGTTGGGACCCGAGATGGAGAGGGAGGATCCCACCATGCGGAACTCGAATTTGTTGCCGGTGAAGGCCATGGGAGAGGTTCGGTTGCGGTCCGTGTTGTCCATGGGAATGGGAGGCATTGTGTCGACACCGATCGACAGAGTCCGTTTACCGGCATTTGTGTAGTCCTCGTCGTTGACGATGGAACTCACCACACTGCTGAGCTCTTCACCGAGGAAAATGGAGACGATCGCGGGCGGCGCTTCCTGGGCGCCGAGACGGTGATCGTTTCCGGGGGTCGCGACTGTCACGCGCAGCATGTCCTGATATTCGTCCACACCTTTGATGAAGGCGGTCAGAAAGAGAAGGAACTGGGCATTCTCGCGGGGAGTCGATCCGGGCTTGAAGAGATTCTCGCCCTGGTCCGTGCTGAGGGACCAGTTGTCATGCTTGCCGGAGCCGTTTACGCCGGCGAAGGGCTTTTCGTGAAGCAGGCAGACCATGTCGTGGCGGCTGGCCACTTTTTTCATGATCTCCATTGTGATCTGATTCTGGTCGCATGCCATGTTGGCATCGGTGTAGACAGGCGCCATCTCGTGCTGGGCAGGGGCGACTTCATTGTGCTTGGTCTTGGACAGAACGCCCAGTTTCCACAGCTCTTTGTCGAGATCCTGCATGTAGGCCTGTACCCGGGGGCGAATAGCGCCGTAGTAGTGGTCAGCCAGTTCCTGCCCTCTGGGCGGCTTGGCTCCGATGAGGGTGCGCCCTGTCATGATCAGATCTTCACGCTGCTTGTACAGGGACTTATCTACAAGAAAATATTCCTGTTCGGCGCCGACCTGGGCGATGACCCGCCTGGTTGAGGTGTCGCCGAAGAGGCGAAGGATCCTGACCGCTGCCTTGCTTACGGCTTCCATGGACCGCAGCAGGGGCATTTTTTTGTCCAGGGCATGCCCTGAATAAGAGCAGAATATCGTGGGAATACAGAGAGTTTTTTCCTTAATAAATGCGAAGGAAGTCGGATCCCATGCTGTGTAGCCGCGGGCTTCGAAGGTCGCCCGCAGTCCCCCGGAAGGGAAGGAGGAGGCATCAGACTCGCCTCGCACCAGTTCCTTGCCTGAAAATTCCATCACGACACGGCCTCTGCCGGCGGGCTGGATGAAGCTGTCGTGCTTTTCGGCTGTGTATCCGGTCATGGGCTGGAACCAGTGCGTGTAGTGGGTCGCTCCTTTTTCGACTGCCCACTGTTTCATCGCCTCTGCGATTTCATTTGCGGTGGAGAGATCAAGAGGAGTACTGTCGGAAACGGATTTTTTCCACGCCTTGTAGCAGGCGGGGGAAAGCCGGTCCTTCATAGTATCTTCGTTGAAAACCTCACTTCCGAAAAGCTCCGGAAGATGCTTGTGTGTCTTGCTCATTGTTTTCTCCTCTTATAACTAACGCGGGAGGATACCCGCAGTCTTAACAG
>JAUNEM010000005.1:15964-33051 GCA_030525515.1 Eubacteriales bacterium | reverse complement strand
CAGGAATAGAAGAGCAAATCTGTAAAAAGGTCAGGAGTAATAGCAGGAATTGGTCTTCGGCCAACGGTTTTAAGTTGAACTGTATAGCGATTCGTAGTACAATAATCGATTAGAAAAGGGTGTTTTCTGATCTTCTGTATCGAAGGAAGATGCGGGGGCAGTAGAACAAAGGCACAGGCAGACCGGACCAGAAGAGGTTCGGGAATGCCGCCCGTGCGCATTCCATGGGTGCAGCGCCACATAGAAAAGGAGAGAAGTGTATGAGTCACAGACCTGTAGTTTTAATGATCCTGGACGGATACGGCCTGAATGATAATCCTGAGGCTAATGCTGTTGCGATGGCAAAGACTCCTGTTATGGACAGGCTTATGTCTGAGTATCCCTTTAAAAAGGGATATGCCAGCGGCATGTCGGTAGGACTCCCGGACGGTCAGATGGGCAACTCGGAAGTCGGCCATATGAATATGGGCGCCGGGCGGATCGTCTATCAGGAACTGACCAGGATTACCAAGGAAATTCAGGACGGAGAGTTCTTTGAAAACCCTGAGCTGCTCGCCGCAATCAACAACTGTAAGGTGAGGGGCTCCGATCTTCATCTTTTCGGCCTCCTGTCAGACGGCGGTGTCCACAGCCATAATACACATCTTTACGCTCTCCTTGAGATGGCTAAGAGAAACGGTCTGGACCGCGTATATGTCGACTGCTTCCTTGACGGACGCGACACACCTCCCAGAAGCGGAATCGACTTCCTCGCTCAGCTCGAGGACAAGATGAAAGAGATCGGCGTCGGCAAGATCGCTATGATCAGCGGTCGCTATTACGCGATGGACAGAGATAATAACTATGACCGCGTACAGATCGCCTACGACGCGCTGACCAAGGGCGAGGGTCTCAAGGCGGCCAGCTCCGCAGAGGCTATTCAGGGCTCCTATGACAGAGACGAGTCCGATGAGTTCGTCAAACCCACAGTCATCATGGACGGCGACAAGCCCGTGTCCCTGATCAAGGATCACGACTCTGTGGTCTTCTTCAATTTCCGCCCTGACCGCGCGCGTGAGATCACCCACTGCTTCTGCGATAACGATTTCAGCTATTTTGACAGAGGCCCCAGGAAGAAAGTCTTCTTCGTCTGCTTTAAGGATTATGATCCCGAGATCCCCAACAAGGAGATCGCGTTCAAGAAGGTCGATGTCACCAATACATTCGGCGAGTGGCTGGCAGCCCAGGGCATGAAACAGGCCCGCATTGCCGAGACAGAGAAATATGCCCACGTAACATTCTTTTTCAACGGCGGCGTCGAGGAACCCAACGAGGGTGAGGACAGGATCCTGGTCCGTTCCCCCAAAGATGTTCCCACCTATGATCTCAAGCCTGAGATGAGCGCTTACGGTGTGCTCGACAAACTGCTGGCCGCGATCGAGTCCGACCAGTACGATGTGATCGTCATCAACTTTGCCAACCCCGACATGGTCGGTCACACAGGTGTCCTTCCGGCGGCGGTCAAGGCCGTTGAAGTTGTTGACGAGTGTGTCGGCAAGGCGGCAGACGCGATCATCAAGAAGGGCGGAGTCCTCTTTATCTGCGCCGACCACGGCAACTGCGAGCAGATGGTCAACTACGAGACCGGCGCTCCCCACACAGCCCACACGACCAATCCGGTTCCTTTCATCCTTGTAAACTATGACAAGGATTACACCCTGGCCGAGGGCGGTGTCCTCGCGGATATCGTTCCGACCCTGATCCAGGTTATGGGCAAAGAGCAGCCCAAAGAGATGACCGGAAAATCCCTGCTTGTGAAGAAGTGAGGCTGATCCCGCCATTATTCGGACAGGTTTTTCTGACAGGTCTTTCTGACCTGGAAAGCCTGACCGGAACTGATCGAGAAAACTGAAGACCCTGTCCGGGACTGTGACCTGCAGACCCGGACAGGGTCTTTTTTTGTGAAAATAATTAATCTGTAAAAAACCTGTTCTGCAAAAAAATTGTAAAAAAAGTAAGAAAGGATTCCTGCCGGGACTTCCCCGCAGCAATGCTCCCCGTGGGTCTTCCTGCCGTCTTTGGCCGCTATGAGGGCGCATATATTGAAAATAAACTTCTGTAATTGCGCATATATTGTATTTTTTTACGAAAATTATGGTGTTTTTTATGTGAAAATGGATTTCAGGTATATTCAAATTTAATGAAATGAATTATTATAGGTGTGTATGTTTAGAATGAGCAGCGGTCACATGGTGACCTTTGTGCTGCCGGCAAACCGGGTTCATTGCTCAGAGAGTATGTGAACGGAGCCGGACAAAGGCGGAAACGGCTGATTGGGAATGAGTGATTTTGATAAGAAGGATGCCGCGGGAAATGACCATGAGAGCATCGGAAAAAAACTGAACAGGTTCCTGCGGAAGAATGCGGCCGGTGAAACAGATATCCGGGAGGAGATCAGACGCCGTAGAAAAGGCCTTGATACAGGCAGAATCATCAGGAGCAGTTCCGACGGGCAGAAGGAGGATTCTTCCGGACGAGGGAAGGGGCTTCTCAGACAGAAGACGGAACCGCTCAGGCAGGCTGCAGAAAAGGCAGCGCGCAGGACCGGGCTTTCCAGGCGGAACCCGGCCGAGGGAAACAAGAGAGCAGACCGGACCGGCTCTGTGAAAGAGAGACGCGAACGGCGCGTGAGCTGGAGATTTATGTTTCCCAGTGTCGCCGGTGTGGCATTGTTTTTTCTGATTCCTTTTTTTGTTGTCATCTACTATTCACTGATCGACAATCCGGTCAGACACAAATTTGTCGGCTTTGCCAACTATGTAAAGGTATTTAATAACAGCGCCTTTCGTCTGGCGTCCCTGAACTCTCTCAAGTTTTCCCTTGTGGCTGTTCCGCTCGCAGTGGCTCTTTCGCTGCTGCTCGCGGTTGTCATGGAGCAGAACCTTCCCTGGAAAAGCCGTTTCAGGTCCTTTTTCCTGAGTCCCATGATGGTTCCGACAGCATCGGTCATCATGATCTGGCAGATTCTGTTTCACTACAACGGACTGGTCAACGTCCTGCTCGGCGGCCTGACTCATTCGAAAATCGACTGGCTCAAGTCGGCTTATGCCCAGATCCCCGTGATCCTGCTCTTCCTGTGGAAGAACCTGGGCTACAACATGATCCTGTTCATGTCGGGACTTGCCAATATACCCAGAGACCAGATTGAGGTTGCCAGGCTTGAGGGAGCTACGGATTTTCAGATATTCTGGCTGATAAAAATCAGATATCTTTCATCGACGCTGCTGTTTGTCACGATTATGTCCCTGATCAACTCTTTTAAAGTATTCAGGGAGGTGTATCTGATGGGAGGCGACTATCCCTATGATGCGCTTTACATGCTGCAGCATTTTATGAACAACACTTTCAAATCCCTGGATTACCAGAAGCTGAGTGCCGCTGCGGTCATGATGGCAGTCTTTATGGTCTTTGTGATCGGAGCTCTGTTTCTGGCAGAGAACCGGTTCGGAAAAGATCTGGAATAGAAACCGGCGCGGGGATCCGGAATTTATAGTTAAGCTGCGGAATATATTGCCGAAACCGCGGAATATATGGCTGAAGCTGTCAGGTATATACAGCCGAAGCCGCGTGCGGGGAGGATTCTTCGGATTCGCTTGAAGAGAATTTGATTTGCAGGCTGCCTCAGGGCGGCAGGCCCCCGGCCTGCACTCATTTCAGGAGAAACTATTTTGGCGTTGAACAGAGACAGGAAAGCCGGGACAAAGCCTGGAAATGGCTGGGTCAGAGACCGGAAGAAATTCGGGGCGGG
Source organism: Eubacteriales bacterium (assembly GCA_030525515.1). Lineage (GTDB taxonomy): Bacteria > Bacillota > Clostridia > Lachnospirales > Lachnospiraceae > CAG-791. The sequence goes on along the minus strand of JAUNEM010000005.1, from coordinate 29,264 downwards.
GCCGCCCGTCCAATATCCTTTCTCCAGAGAAAAAGATCCCTTTGATGATGGAGAGGGGGAAGATCCTGCAGACGGAGAAAGCTTCGGTCAGGACCTGCCTGAAAGGGAGGATCCTACCGGTGAAAACGGCGCGGCAGCCGGCAGCACTGCCGGAGAGGAAATCCCGGACGAAAACGGCGTGGCAGCCGGCAGTCCTTCTGCAGAGGAGGATTCTGCAGAAGACTTCCCGGATCTGCCCTGGGCCGGGGAAGATAGGAACAGCGCGGGGGCTTCCCCGGAAGAAGGATATGTCTATGACCGGACTTCCGGTCCGGAGAAAGCCGGAGAAAGCCCGGATGCCTCTGATGGAACCCACGGTTCGGAAGGGACCGGAGAAAGCCCGGATGCCTTCGCCGGGGAACAGGATGAGGGAAAAAAAGGAGAGATCGAAAATTCAGGCCGCAGAGGTCTTCTGTCAGGTCCTTCTTTGAGCGTACCGGCTATTGTCGGAGCCGGAAATGAGAAAATTGCAGGGTCTGTTGACCGGATCAGAAGATCCATGACTAAGAAACGGGTGGAGATGATCCGCATGGTGATCCGCACTGCAGCCGCCGGTTTTTTCGCCATTCTGTTTCTGATGCCGATCGTCCTGACCATCACCAACTCCTTTATGACTTCTTCCGAGATCAGCGCCAACTACGGCATGATCTTCGCGAAAAGCAACGGTGTGCGTGTCTTTATCAGCAAGACGGTCAACCTCAAGTTTATTCCGGACATTATTTCCTTTGATCAGTACTTCAAGGTCCTTTTTCTAAGCCCTGAGTATCTGATGAAGTTCTGGAACTCCTTTTTTTATGTCGTACCCATTGTCGTATTTCAGCTTGCGGTCGCTTCTCTTGCGTCCTACGGGTTTGCCAGATACAGGGGCAGGGTCAGGGAAATCATTTTCTTTTCCTATATTATATTGATGCTGATGCCCTATCAGGTCACACTGGTGCCCAATTATCTGGTTTCGACCTGGCTGAATATCATAGATACCAGGTGGGCCATTCTGCTTCCGGGTTTCTTTTCCCCGTTTGCGGTCTATATGCTCACTAAATATATGAGGAGAATTCCGCGATCTTTATATGAGGCAGCGGAGATCGACGGGGCAGGAGAGTGGCAGATTTTTACCAGAGTATGCCTGCCCAACTGCAGAGGCGGACTGGCTTCCATCGCCATCCTGATCTTCATAGATTACTGGAACATGGTCGAGCAGCCCCTGATCCTTCTGTCAGACGACCAGCTCCATCCGCTTTCTGTGTTTTTGTCCCGGATCAATTCGGGAGAAATTTCACTGGCCTTTGCGGTCGCGGTCATTTACATGGTCCTGCCTATGATGGTTTTCCTCTACGGAGAGGATTATCTGGTGGAAGGAATCATCTACCAGGGTGGTATCAAGGAATAGGCGTATACAGTAAGGGAAACCCGGGAGGATCCGGGGTCCTGCAGCAGCTGTTTTACATAAAAGAGAAACAATGATGTGCCGGAGCAGAGCGAATGGTGAAAGCAAGAGGTACATTCCGGAGGGATAAAGAGAGAGCATGAATATCGAAGATAAAGAACTGGAGCTGTTTCGGAAGAGCCAGAGACGGAAAGATATCATCAAGAATATTGTGATCGTGTTTCTGCTGATTCTGCTGGCATTGACCCTCTTTTCAAGGACCATCATGAATCTGACGCTGCCTGAGGTGGCAACACATGTGGTGGCAGAGGGAGAGGTCTCTCCGAAGATCCGCGGGCAGGGAACGGCAGAGGTCGATAATCCCTACTCGGTGACTGTGGCCCAGTCCAGAACCATCCAGAGTGTCGCCGTCCGGGAAGGGCAGGCTGTCAAGCGCGGAGATGTGATCTACCACCTCGAGGACACTGAGTCTGAGGAACTCCGCACAGCCAGACAGGAGCTTGAGGACGCCAAGGCCAGCTTTACCAGGCGGGTTTTCGACGGAACTCTCCCCGACAATGAGATCACCAGAATGAGGGCGGGGAATTACCGCTCGGATGACGAACTGCAGTCGGCAGTCGGCTCGATCAACCGTCAGTACGAGGCGGCTCTCAAGGAAAAGAATCTTGCCAACGCGGAATATGAAAAGATCAACGCCAGGTATGAGGCGGAGAACAATGAGGACACCACTCCCACCTACAATCCGGGGGATTATAATGAGAATCCGGGAGACGGATCGGGCGCGGAGGCAGAGGCCAAAGCCGGCAGTCCGAATGGAACCGTGGCTGCGGCGTCCGGGGACCTGGTACTGGCGGACGTAGATATGGAAGAGGAACTGGCGGTCATGGCCTCGACCGGATATACTCAGTCGAAAAAGGTCAAGGAACTCATTAAGAAGCTGGAGAAGGCCAATATCCGCAAGCTTGAGGCGGAGCTGAACTATGAAGAGATCTCGGCGGAGCGTGAACGGATCCTCAATATTGTCAATGCGGAGCTGGACCTGAAAGGCTATCAGGATGCCATAAACAAGGCACAGGCCAAGGTGGAAAAACTCCAGAAAGAAGAGATCGGAGCCTCGATCACATCTCCTGTCGACGGTATAGTGACTTCACTGAACCTGGGCGCGGGTGAGATGACTTCCGCGGACTCCCCGGTCGCGATCATCAGGATCAGCGGAAAGAAACTCACAGTGAGCTTTTCCGTGACCAAGGAACAGGCTCAGAAACTGAAAGCCGGGGACGCGGCTGCTCCGCAGAATCCCTGGGAATATGACGACTCCTTTAAGGCAACCCTGCGTCAGATCACCGCGGACAGCAGTGATCCGCAGAACTCACGTCTGCTGAAGTTTGAGATTGACGGCGGCAATGTCACTGCCGGAGATACAGTCAAGCTGCAGATTGCCGAAGCCTCCAAGGATTATGAGCTGGTCGTTCCGAATTCCGCGATCAGAAGCGACGCCAACGGCAATTTTGTCCTGGTTCTGAAGACTAAGCAGAGCCCTCTTGGAAACCGTTACTTTGTCTCCAGAGAGAATGTGAAGGTGCTTGCCAAGGACGATACAAATTCGGCGGTCAGCGGGGCTCTGGGGGCCTATGACTACGTGGTCACCACTACTGACGACAAGATGGTAACTTCGGGAGACCAGGTGCGCCTGGCCAACGAGGTAGAGTCCGACGACTGATCCTGAGCGGCACAGACCTTGGACAGGGATGCCGGCCTCATACGTAATTGGAACCGGGGGAATTCTTTCCCCCGGTTATGACAGTTTTTTATTCTTCATCGCGAAATACCCGTGACTTCAGGCGCGGGATACACGCGCAAAGAAGAAAATTCGCTTCATCGTGGGTACATCCCGCGATGAAGAATAAACACTCCGCGAGGATGCCCACGCGTGCGGTGCGGAAAATGATGCCCTTACGGGCATCCCGCACGCAGGGCGCAAGACTCGCGAGCGAGTCTTGAATCTTCATCGCGAAATACCCGTGACTTCAGGCGTGGGATACACGCGCAAAAAAGGAAATATTTTAAGGAAACAATGGAAAAAGCAGACAGCAGGGGCGGCAAATTGAATAACAGAGCAGTCAGCGCCTGCAGGACAGGGCTGCAGAAAGCCAGGGCGGGCCTTGCGAGTCTGGCCCGGAAGATGCGGCTCTGGCAGAAGGCCGGTCTGCTGATCTGCGTTCTTTTCTGGATCTCTTCCTATGTGATCGGCATTGTCTGTGCCCGGCTCACAGAAGGGATGCCCGATCAGAATTATGCGTCCAGATGGGCACTGGAGGGAGGAAGTTCTCAGGTCAGTGCCTTTTTTTCTGACAATGCCCTGTTTTCCGATGAATCTGTGGACGCCATGCAGATGTATCTTTCGGGCAAAATGATGGAGGCTTCTCTGGGACTGTCCGATCAGCAGATCGAGAACGGCGCCCGCCTTTACGATGTCTGCTACTGCGGCCTCGGAATGGCAGAGATCTCGACCCCTTCCGATTCTGTCACAGTCACTGCGATCGGCGTGGGAGGAGATTTTTTTAATTTTCATCCTCTGAAGCTGATGTCGGGATATTATTTTTCAGAAGATGAGTCCATGAAGGACAGAATCCTTCTCGATGACAGGACGGCATGGAGGCTCTTCGGATCCCCTTATATCGTGGGAGAATCTGTCGATATCGGTGGAATTTCCCATTACATAGCCGGTGTGTTCAAGGCGCCGACAGAGCGTTTTTACAAACAGTCCGGGATGGGGGATTATCTGGTCTACATATCCTATGATTCCCTGTGCAAATACACGGAGAAGGGAACTCCGGGCGGCAGTGAGGGCTCCGAGGGCACGGATGACTCCATGATGGATGCTTTTGCTCCCGCAGAACAATTTACTCCCGCACAAAACTTTGTCCCCGCGGAAAGTGCTCCCGCAGAAAATGCTCCCGCGGAGAACGAGATTGCTGTGGATGCCGGCGGCGGGACAGCCATGAGAAAGGTCGTTCTGCCGCAAGCGGGCAGGACGGCTATGTGGAAGCCTGAGACGGGTCCCGCGGTTAGGGCATCTGCCGACGGGAGACTTGTCGCTTTTGACAGTGTCAATGACCTGGCGGATCAGGATGCGGGCGAGGAGGACGGCGACGCCGGCTCCGGGGAAGAAAACACCGCTTCCGGTTCAGCAGGAGGTTCTCCCGGCTCCGATGAAGGGGAAATAGGAGAAGATGATGACAGAATCACCGCAGATGACACTCCGGTCGGAGAAAGCCTGAACCGCGGTGACAGCGGCTACCCGGGCAGCGGAGACGGGGAAGAAAAGGCGGAAGTCAACCGCGCAAGGATCAGCTGCTATGAAGCGGTCCTTCCCAATCCCATCACTCACTTTGCCCTCAATACTCTGAAGTCCTGTCTGACGGAAAACGGAGTGGACGCAGGACAGATGACTATAGTTGAAAATACTGGGAGATTTGATGCCCGGCGTCTTGCCCTTATGATGGCACAGCCCGGGCTGCGGAGCATGCAGTCAATGGCCATCCGCTATCCCTACTGGGAAAATGTGGCGCTCGCCTGGGAGGATGTGCTGATTCCTTTCGCCTTCCTTGAATTGTTCATGAGATTTTCACCGTTTTTATTCCTCCTCTTCCTGCTGTTGTGGTATGCTACTCACAGGAGCTGGACAGTGGGCGGCTGGATTCAGAAAGCGAGTGAAAAGATGTATGACCGTCAGGCGGAGCGGATCTACGGCAGCAGTCTGGAGACGGAGGTCCTTGCCCGGGAGGCGGGTGCGGATCCGGAAGCTCTGCCGGAGGACGCAGAAGCCTCTCCGGCTGATTCAGACCCGAAGGGAACGCTTCCGGGTGCGGAGTCCGGGCCTGAACCGGTTCAGGCTGATGCCGGGAGCCCTCCGGAGGATACCGCCGGGAAAACGCAGGAGCAAAGACCTGCGGAGAGCGGTTCCGAAGACAGGAACACGCCCCCTTCGCCTGAAGAGCCTGCCGGTACTACCCCTGATCAAAACAGCGCTCAGCTCTGATCGCCTGTTTTTTCTTATGACACGACCCGCGTAAGGAATTTTTCCGCCTGCCGGCGGACACGGGCCGGTCGAGGGGCAGAGGAAAAAAGCAGTTCATCGCGGTCTGCAGTCCTCTGTGAATAGGGTGAGGAGAGCAAAATCCGGATGCCGGGCCTGGCCCGGCGTATACAGGACATTGTCCGGGCGCAATACATAAGGAAAGGATGATCGAAAAGGAAATGAATACGAAAAAAGTAATCAGACGTGCTCTTGCGCTCATACTCGCGGCTGTCATAGCGGTTTCACTGGCGGCCTGCGGCGGAGGCAAGGGCAGCGACAGCGGTTCCGGCAGCAAGCCGGGAAAAAGCGGAAAGACATCGTCTTCTGACGGCCCTTCCATGCCGGAAATTACGATCAAGGACGGTGTGGTCAGGACGAAAGAGGCCAAGATCGATGACCCTGATTTCAGCGCCGACGGCCTTCAGGTTCTGGCTATGGAAAACGACAGGATCTACGGCTTTAGCTACAGTTATGAGGGAGACGGGTTCAGCGGAAATGAGATCGTCAGCTTCAAGAGCGACGGCAGTGATCTGAAGAGAAAGACCCTGGATACCAGCGACAACGAGGAAGTATCGGCATCCGCTTTCTACGGCGGCAATTTCCTCCTCGGTATGGCCCTCTATTCCGATTCCGAGGCCAAGGACTATGTTGATTCCTACGAGGAAGATGGTATTGAAATAGAAGAAGAGGACATACCGGACGAGCTCAGTGAAGACGCATATGCCTCCTTTGAACTCAGGAGCGTCACTCCCGACGGCAAAGTCAACTGGAAGGTCAAGATTGAGCCCGCGGATGCCAGCTACTATTATATCAGCGGCATCTACGCGTCTGAAAACGGCGTGATGGTGGTCTCGAACGAAGGCGTGGACCTCTATTCCCTTAAGGACGGTTCCTACGAAAAGAAACTCTGCAAGACAGATTCCGAGACTTTTGACGGTGTCCTCTACGCCCTGGCGGACGGCACTGTGATCATGCTGGATGACACATCCATGAACAACAAGGTCAAGGTCTATGATGAGGCATCCGGAGAGTTTACGGAAAAGATGGTTCTCCCCTCCGCCCTGCAGAGCGCATCCATCTTCCCCGGCTCCAAATACAGCTTCTATATCGCCTCTGAAGACGGCATTTATGCCGTGGACCTGGGCAGTGGTGAGCTCTATCCCATCGTCAACTATGTCAATTCCGATCTGGACGCGCAGGGAACTCTCAAGGTGATTGAACTGGAGGACGGAAAACTCCTCATCCAGGCATATTCCAGCGACAATAAGCTGGGAGTCTATATCCTTGAGCCTGTCGCTCCCGAGGATGTCGAGGACAAAAAGGAACTCACGCTCGGCGGCTACTATATCGATTCCGAGGTGCGCACACAGGTCATTGACTTCAACAAGGAGAGCAGCAGCTATAGGATCAAGATCCTGGATTACAGCCAGTATGATCTGGACTCGGATTTCAGTGAAGAAAATCTCTCCAGTGACACCACCGGTCTGACAAGGCTGAACACAGATATAGCGACCGGAAACGCGCCCGACATTATGCTTCTGTCTCCTGAGATGCCTGTGAACAGCTTTATTTCCAAAGGCGTGCTTCTGGATATCTCCGACCGGTATGACTCGGACAAGGAAATCGACAAGAGCGATTTCCTGCAGAACGTCGTGGATGCCTTCCGCACAAATGACAAAATGTATGTCGTGGTTCCCGGCTTTACAATTGTCGGCGTATCCGGCAAAGCCAAATATATCGGAGACGGTAAAGACCTGACACTTGATAAGGCAAAAGAAATCGCAAAGTCCAAAGGAATCAGTGAAAGCAGTATTTTCGGCCTGACAGACAGAGCCAGCGTCTTCAGCTCGGCGGTCGAGTTCTCAGGTGACCAGTTCATCGATTCCGAAACCAATACCTGTGACTTCAACAATAAAGAATTCAGGGAGATCCTTGAATTCGCCAAGAGCTGCCCCGAGTCGATCAGTGAAGACCAGTACAACGATTACTTCACACAGTACCTGTCCGACAGCTCGCTTCTCGCGGTTCAGTATATCAATACGCTCTTTGATTACTACTACATGACCAGGCAGCTCTTCGGAGATGTCAATGTGACTGTCACCGGATTCCCTTCAGCAAACAACAAGGGGCCGGCAATTGCCTCTTCCACCGAACTGGGAATCAGCAGCAACGCAGCCGATCCCGACGGATGCTGGCAGTTTGTCCGCCGTTTCCTGACCTCTGATTACCAGATGAATATCGAGTCCGCCCTTCCAATCAGTGAAAAGGCGATTCAGGCACAGGGCCAGAGAATCATTGACCAGAACAGGATGGAAGCCGCGCAGGACGAAGAGATGGACATGCTGGACGGCATCGATTACGAAGAGGACATGTCCGGAGATCTGGTCATTGACGAGGATGCTATGGGAGGCGCTACGATCGAGGAATCCGAGGATCTGACAGGAAAGATCGTAAAAGAAGAGGATTTCGACGGCACCCATGAAGAATACGAAGAGTATCTGAAGGAAGAAGAGGCTCTTGCAAAGGAGTCATCCACCTCTGAGAACGCGGAAGAAGTCATCATCAGCGGAGATGATATCATGGAGGAAGCTGCCGACGGACCCGAAGACACTTTGAGCAGCCTGCCTGAATTCAGCCAGACTGATATTGATGCCATCATGGGCATTCTCAAGGGCCTGAAGTTCCAGGTCAACGGTGAGACAGAAGTCCTGAAGATCATCAAGGAAGAGGCTGCTGCTTATTTCGCGGGCCAGAAGTCAGCGGAGGAGGTCTCCGACATTATTCAGAGCCGCGTTCAGGTTTATCTGAAGGAGAACGAGTAAGTGAAGCAGCAGACATATCTGCGGACATATAGGCAATAGTAATATAGGTAATACAGGTAAAAATACGCCGTGGAGCGATGTGCCTCCGGCGGGCGGAGTGATCCGTCCGCCGGAGGCGTCATGCTGACTTCGGGCAAGTGAGGAAATAAATTCATTTTTTACTGGATGAGGATTTATGCAAAAAGAAATTACCCAGGATAAAATCAGAAATTTCTGCATCGTGGCACACATCGACCACGGCAAGTCCACTCTGGCGGACCGCATGATTGAAAAGACCGGGCTCCTTACCAGCAGGGAGATGCAGGACCAGGTTCTGGATAACATGGAACTGGAGCGCGAAAGAGGGATCACCATCAAATCCCAGGCTGTGCGTCTGGTCTATACGGCGCGGGACGGGGAGGAATATATCTTCAATCTCATTGATACTCCCGGACATGTCGACTTCAACTATGAGGTCAGCCGGTCTCTGGCGGCCTGCGACGGAGCCATTCTGGTGGTGGACGCGACGCAGGGAATCCAGGCACAGACCCTCGCCAATGTATATCTGGCCCTGGAGCACAATCTGGATGTCTTTCCGGTCATCAACAAGATAGATCTGCCCTCGGCGGAACCAGAGAAGGTTCGCGAGGAGATTGAGGACGTCATCGGTCTTGATGCCTCGGAGGCACCCCTGATCTCCGCCAAGCAGGGCATCGGGGTGGAAGATGTGCTGGAAGCCGTGATCAGGAACATCCCGGCCCCGGAGGGAGATCCGGACGCTCCCCTCAAGGCGCTGATCTTCGATTCTCTCTACGACTCCTACAGGGGGGTCATTGTGTTCTGCAGGCTGCGCGACGGCAGGATCCGGCGGGGCACAAGGGTGAAAATGATGGCGACAGGAGCTGTGGCCGAAGTGGTCGAAGTCGGATACTTCGGTCCCGGCCAGTTTATTCCCTGTGAGGAACTGTCCGCGGGCATGGTGGGATATTTTACGGCTTCGATCAAAAATATCCGGGACGCCCGCGTCGGTGATACCGTCACAGAGAGTGAGCGACCCTGCGATGAGGCCCTGCCCGGCTATAAGAAGGCCCAGCCCATGGTTTACTGCGGGCTCTACCCTTCCGAGACACCCAAATATCCCGACCTGAGGGACGCGCTTGAAAAGCTTCAGCTCAATGATGCCTCGCTCTTTTTCGAACCTGAGACGTCACTGGCTCTGGGATTTGGATTCCGCTGCGGTTTCCTGGGCCTTCTGCACATGGAGGTCATTCTGGAGCGTCTCGAGCGCGAATACGACCTGGACCTGATCTCCACGGCTCCCGGCGTTGTCTACAAGGTCTTTAAGACAGACGGGACCATGATGGAGCTGACCAATCCCTCCAATCTGCCCGAACCCACTTCCATCGACCGTATGGAAGAACCCATCGTCAATGCCGAGATCATGGTCACGACCGAGTTTATCGGTCCCATCATGCAGCTGTGCCAGGAGCGCCGCGGCCGTTATATCAGCACAGACTATATCGAGACGACCCGTGCTGTGCTCAAATACGAGCTGCCGCTCAACGAGATCATCTACGACTTTTTCGATGCCCTCAAGTCCAGGTCCAGGGGCTATGCTTCCTTCGACTATGAACTCAAGGGATATGAAGAATCCAGGCTGGTCAAGATGGACATCCTGGTCAACAAGGAGCCCGTCGACGCGCTCTCCTTTATTGTACACGCGGACGGTGCCTACGAGCGGGGACGCAAGATGTGCGAGAAGCTCAAGGAAGAGATCCCGCGCCAGCTCTTCGATGTGCCGATCCAGGCAGCTGTCGGTGGCCGTGTGATCGCCCGCGAGACTGTGCGCCAGGTGCGCAAGGATGTCCTGGCCAAGTGCTACGGCGGCGATATTTCCCGAAAGAAGAAGCTGCTTGAGAAACAGAAAGAGGGCAAGAAGCGCATGCAGACCGTGGGCAATGTCGAGATACCCAAAGAGGCATTTATGAATGTCCTCAAGCTCGACACTCAGTGACACGGTGAGAAGGGGTTCCCGGGCCGCCGGCCCGGGAACTTCACAGGTGTAAGTTGTGTATTTTTTTGAAGAAAAGAAGTGGAATCAGGGGACAGACATTGTGCAGGAATGCAGTGACGCAGTGTCTGTCCCCTTGTATCATACATGCGGTCAGATGACCGGTCCTCTGTCGCTTTACCTGCACATACCCTTCTGCGTCAGAAAATGCCGCTACTGCGATTTCCTCTCGGGGCCGCAGGACGAAGAGACCAGAGAGGCCTATGTGCGGTCCCTGATCCGGGAGATCGAAGAGCAGTCTGTGTGTCCCCGGAGCACTTGCGTCGACACAGTTTTTTTCGGAGGAGGGACTCCGTCGGTTCTGACGGGAGGACAGATCGCAGGGATCATGGAGGCATTATACGGCTTTTTTTCAATCCGGGAAGATGCCGAGATCAGTATGGAAATGAACCCCGGGACGGCAGATGCCGAAAAGCTGCTGGCCTTTATGAGCGCGGGGATCAACCGCCTGTCCATGGGCATTCAGTCCATGAGGGACGATGAGCTCAAAACCCTGGGCAGGATCCATACCGCGCAGGAAGCCCGCAGCAGTTTTGAGCTGGCAAGAAAAACAGGATTTGACAACATCAATGTGGACCTTATGAGCGCCCTGCCGGGACAGAGTTTTGAGAGCTGGCAGTATACGCTGGGAGAGGCGGTCCGCTGGGCTCCGGAGCATATCTCCGCCTACAGCCTGATCATCGAGCCGGGGACCCCGTTCGCCTCCATGTACGAAAAAGGTACACTTCCCCCCCTTCCCGATGAGGACACGGACAGGGAAATGTACCATTTCACAAAGGACTTTCTGGCAGAGCATGGCTATCTGCGCTACGAGATTTCCAACTACGCGCTTGCCGGAAGAGAGTGCCGCCACAACAGCGGCTATTGGACAGGGCATCCCTATCTGGGTTTCGGAATCGGTGCCGCGTCCTATGTGAACGGGATCCGGTTCTCCAACGATTCTGATCTGAGCGAGTATTTGAAAGCATTTCCGGGTGACCGGAGCCATGGCGGTCCGGCAGGCACAGCGCGCGCAGAACAGCACCGTCTTTCCGGGGAAGAACAGATGGAGGAATTCATGTTCCTGGGACTGCGCATGACTGCGGGAGTGAAGGACCAGGTATTTTTTGAAAGATTCGGGGAAAAGATTTCGGACATTTACGGCCCTGTCCTTGACAGGCATATTTCACAGGGAGTCCTGGAGAGAACGGAGGGCGGATACAGGCTCACCGACAGGGGAGTGGATGTGAGCAACTATGTGCTGGCGGACTATCTGCTGCAGTAGAGTTTCCTATCAGATCCGGTTTTCCCGTATATCCCGGATCATCAGGCGGATGAGGACCGCCGCCACCAGCAGGGAGCCGATCTCCGCGCAGGGGGTCGCCCACACGATCCCGTACATGCCCATGAGGGTTTTGAACAGGAGCATCAGGGGAATATCCATGCATCCCTTGCGGAGAATGGAGAGCAGGAAGGAGCTGATCCTCCTGCCGGATGCCTGAAAGACGGTATTGGTCAGGTAGCATATGGACGCGAGAGGAGTCGCCAGGGCGATGACACGCAAAAACGCGCTGCCGAAGCTGACAGAGGCCTCCTCGGCGATGAAAAAACTCACCAGTCCGGGAGCGAAGGAACGGAACATCAAAGTGCAGAGAAGGTTAAAGAGCAGACCGACCGCTCCTGTGAAAGCAATCGATTCTTTCAGCCTGCGGAAGTTCCCGGCTCCGAAATTATATCCCAGCAGGGGGAGCACGCCCTGTGTCAGGCCCATAGTGGTATTAAAGGCCAGCATATTGATCTTTTTGGCGACGCCCATACCAGCCACAGCCGCGCTGCCGTATTCACTGACAAGGGAGTTTGCCACAATGTTGGAGAGCATAGCCATGGATGTGGCCAGCGCGGCGGGAACGCCGATCGAGACCACTCCGGAAGGGATGCCTTCTCCCAGTGTAAAATCGGATGGGGACAGGGTGAGTACCTGGTGGTCTCTGTGCCTGTAAATATAAATGAGAAAATAGACGAAGGCGGCAGTATTGGAGAGACAGGTCGCCACGGCGGCTCCGGTCACTTCATGGCCGGGAGGAAGAATGACAAACATAAAGAGGGGATCCAGAATAATATTGAGGACGCCGCCCATGGACATACCGAAACCCGCCTCCCTGGCAGCACCCACTGAGCGCACAAGGTGACCGCAGAGGACGTTGCCCACAGTCGGGACCGCTCCGACGATCATGGTCCAGAACATGTAGTCATAGATATAGGGATAGGAGGACTGATCCCCGCCGATCGATAAAATAAGACGGCGGCGGAGCAGGGCAATGATCACTGAGTACAGAACAGCTGCCGCAAGCCCCCCGTAAAAACAGAAGGCAAAAGCCTTGCGGGCATACCGGGGGTCCTTTCTTCCAAGCGCGCGGGAGATTACACTGGCTCCGCCGATTCCGAAGAGATTGGCGACTGCTGTCAGCAGGATATAGACCGGCATACAGACAGAGAGGGCAGCAACCATTGCCGCGTTTCCTGTTCTTCCGACAAACCAGGTGTCAGCAAAATTGTAGATGATATTGATCAGCTGCGTGATGATCGTGGGCACAGCCAGAGAGAGAACGGCTTCCGGTATCGGCGCCGATTCGAAGAGGGCTATGCTTCTTTTTTCTGAAGTATTTAAGGAACTCATTTCTGCTTTCACCTCTGATGTGTAAGACTCGTCTGAAAAACGCGCAAAAGCGTGAAAAAAACGAACAGGAAGGGGATGTCCGGCAGGCGGAACATCGGCTGGACCCGTCCCTCACCGGAGAGAGAGTTCCGCTCCGGGGATGCCTGACAAATGAGACATCGGCAGGATCCATTCCTCACCGGGGATGTCTGAATCTTATTTTATCATTATTGCGGAGGAAATATAAGCGTTACTCCACGCCCCCTCGAACGCCGTGAACGCCCCCTCG
>JAUNEM010000005.1:0-15954 GCA_030525515.1 Eubacteriales bacterium | reverse complement strand
TAACTCGTGGACATGTAACGCTTGCGCGCGGCATGTACAAATTTTATCCCCTTTGTTATAATTTTCTTGTACCTGACCAGCCCGGAATCCGGCGCAGACCGGCTTTTTTCAAAACAGGATAAAACAGGATTCAGAAAGAGATGAAAATAAGATGTAATGTCTGCTGCCATCAGTGTGCTCTGGAAGAGGGGCAGACCGGTGCCTGCGGGGCAAGAAAAAATGTCAGGGGCAGGGTGACCGCCTCCAACTATGGCAGGCTGACTGCCCTGGCTCTCGATCCGATCGAAAAGAAACCGCTGGCCAGATTCCATCCGGGGACCAGCATCCTCTCTGTGGGCAGCTACGGCTGCAGCCTTCGATGTCCTTTCTGCCAGAATTATGAAATTGCCGCGGCCAGGGAAAAAAAGACTGGCCTGCCGTCAGACAGGCCGGGACCTCTTGTATATCCCGATGGAAGGTCGGAGCGCAGACTGGACTCCGCCGACTACAGTCCGCAGGAACTCTGTGATCTGGCTCTGGAACTGCGGGGCCGGGGCAACATAGGGATTGCCTTCACCTACAACGAGCCGCTGATCGGCTGGGAGTTTGTGCGGGACACGTCCAGGCTGTTTCATGAAAACGGAATGAAGACGGTCATGGTTACCAATGGGATGGCGTCGAAGGAGGTTCTCGGGGAGATCCTCCCCTATATCGATGCCATGAACATTGATCTGAAGGGCTTTACTGAGGAATTTTACAGAGATTTTCTGGGCGGAGATCTCAATATGGTAAAGGATTTTATAGCGGAGGCGGCACAGGGCTGCCATGTGGAACTGACAAAGCTCATCATCCCCGGCAAAAACGACAGCGAAGAGGAGATGCGCGAGATGACCGCATGGATCGCTTCGCTCTGCGGCGGCCGCGGAAGCCGGATTCCCCTTCATGTATCCCGCTATTTCCCCAGATATAAATGGAAGGCTCCCGCGACAAAAGTGGAGACCGTGTATCGTCTGGCTCAGATTGCCCGCGAGACACTTGATTACGTCTATACGGGCAACTGCTGATTGTTGAAAAGACTTGCGCGCGAGTCTTGAAAAGACCTGCGGGCGGGTCTGGAGGAAGGAGGAAAAGATGTCGATCTCAGGCGCAGTGATGGTACCTCATCCGCCGATTATCCTTCCGGAAATCGGACGCGGCGAAGAAAAGAAGATTCAGGCGACAAGGGACGCCTATCAAAAGGCCATGGCTTTTGCGGCTTCCCTGCGGCCGGAGACAGTGATCATCGCGTCGCCGCACAGTGTGATGTACAGCGACTATTTTCATGTATCCCCCGGCGTGGACGCGAAGGGGGATTTTCGCCGTTTCCGTGCCCGGAATGTGCGCATTGAGGCCAGGTACGATTATGAACTGGTCCACACTCTCTGCGGAATCTGTGACCGGGACGACTTTCCCTGCGGAACCATGGGAGAGAGAGACCCGGAACTGGACCACGGGACCATGATCCCCCTTTATTTTCTGAATCAGCACCTTGATCCCGGGTCCTATCAGGTGGTGAGGATCGGTCTGTCCGGCCTTCCCCTGACGGATCATTACCGGCTGGGACAGAAAATCAGCGAAGCTGTGGAAAAGCTCGGCAGGAGGGTTGTATTTATCGCCAGCGGAGACCTCTCCCACAAGCTGAAAAAGGACGGGCCTTATGGTCTGGATGAAAACGGTCCCGTCTATGACGAGAAAATCATGGATGTCATGGGGCGGGCGGATTTTGACGAGCTCCTCGATTTTGACGAGACCTTCTGCGAACGCGCCGCCGAGTGCGGCCACCGCAGCTTTGTCATGATGGCAGGCGCCCTTGACGGCATGGCTGTCCGCACTCACAGGCTCTCCCACGAAGGAACTTTCGGAGTCGGCTACGGGGTCTGCACATATCAGGTGACAGGAGAGGATCAGATGCGGCGTTTTCTGGATCTCTGGAAAGAAAAAAAAGAGAAAGAACTCATGCTCAGGCGGTCGGAGGAAGACATTTATGTCCGGCTTGCCCGCAAAGGTGTCGAATACGCCGTCAAAAAACACAGGACCCTGCCCGATGCGGAGGTTTTTGAATTTCTCAATGCTTGCGGAGAGCCGCAGGAGGAGCTTCTCCACCGGCAGGCGGGAGCCTTTGTCTCGATCCATAAGGACGGGAGGCTTCGCGGATGCATAGGCACGATCGGACCGACCTGCAGCTGCATAGCAAAGGAAATTGCCCAGAACGCCCTCAGCGCGTCCACCCGCGATCCCCGCTTTCCCGCCATCCGGCCCTCAGAGCTGGATTCACTGGAGATTACTGTCGATGTCCTGGGAGATACCGAAAAAATCAGTTCCCCGGACCAGCTCGATGTCAGGCGCTATGGTGTGATCGTCTCCAAGGGGCGCAGGAGAGGACTGCTGCTTCCCAATCTGGACGGAGTGGATACCGTGGAGGAACAGATCTCCATCGCCCTGCAGAAGGCGGGCCTTGACACCGACGAGGAAGACTACCAGCTGGAGCGGTTCGAGGTCGTCCGCCATTATTGATTGCCGGACTGCATCCGGACAGTGACAGGATAAATACTGATATAATAAAGATTTCACAAGCTGAAAAGAGGTTGATATGAAAAATCTGAACGGGAGATGTGTCCTGCTGGGCATCACAGGCGGAATCGCGGCCTACAAGATGGCGAATGTTGCCAGCGCCCTGCACAAAGCCGGCGCCAAAGTACATGTCATTATGACAGAGAACGCCACAAAGTTTATCACTCCGCTGACCTTTGAGACCCTGACAGGCAGCAAGTGTATGGTGGATACATTTGACCGGGACTTTCAGTTTGACGTGCGGCACATCTCTGTTGCCAAAGAAGCCGATCTCATACTGATCGCCCCCGCCACGGCAGACATCATCGCGAAGATGGCACATGGAATTGCGGATGATATGCTGACCACTGTCGTTCTGGCAGCCAAATGCAAAAAGCTGGTCTCCCCCTCCATGAATACAGCGATGCTGGAAAACCCCATCACTCAGGATAATATTGCCCTGCTCAGAAAATACGGCTTTGAGATCATCGACTCTGCCAGCGGTTATCTGGCCTGTGGAGATACCGGAAGCGGCAAGCTCCCTGAACCTGAAGTTCTCTGCCGCTGGATCGAGCGTGAGATCGCTTACCCGGACAAACCCATGAAGGGGAAAAAGGTCCTTGTCACAGCCGGTCCCACGCAGGAGGCTCTTGATCCGGTCCGCTACCTCACCAATCACAGCACCGGCAAAATGGGCTACGCGATTGCCCGTGAAGCTATGCTGCGCGGGGCGGATGTCACCCTGGTCTCCGGCAAAGTTTCCCTGGAGCCTGTCCCCTTTGTGAAGATGCGCTATATCACCTCCGCGGCGGATATGTTTGACGCCATCCGCCAGGAGATTTCCGATACAGACATCCTCATCAAGTCAGCCGCTGTAGCGGATTATCGCCCTGCTTCAGTGGCCGATCACAAGATTAAAAAGGGAATAGCGGACGACAGCAGCCCGATCGCCGTGTCCGGGGACAATGCTATGTCCATTCCCCTGGCCCGCACACAGGATATTCTCGGCTGGGTGGCCGAAAACCACCATCCCGGCCTCTTTGTCTGCGGTTTTTCCATGGAGACAGAGAACCTCCTCGCCAATTCCTCCAAAAAACTCGCGAAGAAAAAACTCGATATGATCGTCGCCAACAGCCTCCGCACGGCGGGAGCCGGATTCGGGACTGACACCAATGTTGTCACCATCATTACAAAGGACGGCGCCCAGGAGCTGCCGATCATGAGCAAAGACGAAGTCGCCGCAAGGATTCTGGACAAGATCGAATCGATGAAAGAGGAGAACTGAGGCGTGGTTTTAGCGATTGACATTGGAAACACAACGATTGCCTTTACAGGGCTGGAAGAAATAGTCCGGGATTGCGGGGATCAGTCTCCTTGTGCGGATTTTGAAATCGTCTTTTCGGAGAAGATACCCACTCAGACGGGGAAAGATATGGATCTCTTTTTGAGAGAGGCAGGCCGGCTCCTGTCCCGCCATGGCATCGATGCTGCCGCAGGGAAAGAACCGCTTCCGCTCAAGTCCCGGGAAGATTTCCCCGAAAAGGCCCGGACACGGAAAACCAGGGTCACCGCTGTCGCTGTTTCCAGTGTGGTGCCCCAGTGCACACCTGCTGCAGAGACCCTGGCCGGAATCATTTGCGGCCGGGAGCCGGTGGTCATCAGCTGGAGATGTGACACGGGACTTTCCTTTGAAAAGATTCCCTTCCCTGACAAGGTGGGGGCCGACCGGATCGCGGATGCGGCCTGGGCGGCGTCCCGGTATCCCCTGCCCGCCATGACCGTGGACATGGGAACGGCGACCACCATCAACATTGTCAGCGCGGACCGCAGGTTTCTGGGAGGAATGATCGGTGCGGGCGTGCGGACAGCCCTGCACTCTCTGCGCACCGGGACGGCGCAGCTGCCGGAGCTTATGCCGGACTCTGTGCCCCCTGAGAAACTGATCGGAACCGATACATCAGGCTGCATGCTGTCCGCTGCGGTTGTGGGGACAGCCTCCATGATCGACGGACTTGCGGCGCATGTAGAGGAACAGATCGGCAGTCCCCTGACTCTTATTCTGACGGGGGGGAACGCGCCTGCCGTGTCCGAATGGATCCGGCACAGCTTTGTCTATGAGCCCGGCCTCGCCGCGAAGGGCTCCGCGCTGATCGCCCTGAGAGACCAGAAGAGGGACCAGCGGCCGGACGCCGGACCTTCCGCGTAAATGAGAAGCGGGCCAACCGGGCAGCGCACAGACTGACCGGGGTTCAGGTCTTCCCGCGTAAATGAGGAGAGGGCAGAAAGCGGAAGATTTTCCGAGGATCCGACTGTAAAAAGAAACGGGATCATTTCACAGACTGACTGAAGACACGACTGGAAAGAACGATGATTGATTTAGAGAAAGCATTTGCAAACAAGAGCGAAGAAGAGGAAAAGATCACAGAGGTAAGCCTGGAGGATTTTCCGGGGATCCGTGTCGGACAGACAGAGGACGCCGTGAGCGGAACCGGCATCACTGTTTTTCTGAGTGAAGATCCGAACGGGATGGCGGCCGGCCTCCATATCGGAGGAGGCGGCCCTGCCACCCGCGAGACAGGCATTCTGGATCCCGTTACCACAGCGCAGTGTATTCACGCCGCGGTCCTGGGAGGAGGCAGCGCCTTTGGCCTGGATGCAGCCGGGGGAGTGATGCGTTATCTGGAGGAGAAGGGGATCGGAGTCAGTGTCCGGGACATCCGTGTGCCTCTGGTCACCCAGGTCGACATTTTTGATCTGCCTGTCGGAGACCCTCATGTATGGCCCGACCAGAAGATGGCATATACAGCCTGCCTTCATTCGGAGGAGGGGACCCGGGGAAATTTCCGATGCGGTAATTACGGCGCCGGCTGCGGAGCAACCATCGGCAAATATGCCGGCGGAGAACACGCCATGAAATCGGGAATCGGCTGCTGTGTTCTGCGCCAGGGAGATCTTCTGGTCGGAGCGATCATTGCTGTCAATGCTTTCGGCGATATTTATGACTGGAAGACCGGCAAAAAGATTGCCGGTGCCCATGACGATGACGGAAGGTTCTATCAATATCAGGAGATGATCACATATCTGCGGAAAATGGAAGCTGCAAGGATACAGGAGGCTGCTTTCAATACGACAATCGGGATCGTTTTCACCAATGCTCCCTTTCAAAAACCGCAACTTTGCAAGATCGCTGCCATGGCACATGATGGTCTGGCACGTTCTATAGCACCAGTCCATACTTCCGGAGACGGAGACAGTATCATCGCCCTCTCTGTCAATACCGAATACGGGCACAGGACCAGAGAAAAGGAAAGATCCGGACAGTCCGGGAAAAGGGAAGCTGCCGGATTGACTGCGGGAATAGATACCGTCGGCTCTCTCGCGGCCTGGGCTTCTTCCGAAGCCATCCTGAGGGGAGTGCGCAGCGCGGTGCCTGCTTACGGATACACCGCTGTTGAATAACCGCGCGGAGATGACGGGTCTGTACACGCGCTGCCGGAGGAGTAACGGCTGCCCCGGGCATCTGCAGTGAGAACCGCTCGAAAACACTTGTTATCCCGAGTTTCGTGCAGGTCTGAAAAGTAACGGCAAGAGTTACAGTACACGCCCTATCGAGGGCGTGTACTGTAACTTGCGAAAATCCCATTCCAAATCGCTTCGCGATGAGATTTTCGCCGTTGTACTCGGGTTTTTCGCGAGGAAGCCGCGAAAAACACCTCGCGTTTCAGGTGGGTCTGCACTGTAACCGGCAAGATTCTTGATTTGTTGATAAACGCACAATCTGTTGACATGAGGTTTTCAGTGACGATATAATATATATAACTATTTGAGCTACAATTCTGCGGAAT
Organism: Eubacteriales bacterium; assembly: GCA_030525515.1. GTDB lineage: Bacteria > Bacillota > Clostridia > Lachnospirales > Lachnospiraceae > CAG-791. The sequence goes on along the minus strand of JAUNEM010000005.1, from coordinate 9,541 downwards.
GACGGACTGAATAGATGGCCTTGCGGTGGACAAGGGCAGAAAGAAGACAGGAGATTGTCATTATGAAAGACAGATTAAAACTCCTGCGAAAGTCGCTGAAGCTTACGCAGGAAGAATTTGCGGCCAGAATCGGGATCAAGAGAAATTCCTATGCCAACTATGAGATTGGACGAAATAACCCTATAGATGCTGTTGTTTTTTCAATATGCAGGGAGTACCGCGTTTCGGAGACATGGCTGCGCACAGGAGAGGGAGAGATGTTTGTCCCCTATGATGAAGAAACACGGCTCCTGAAATGGGCCCGCGCGGTATTCACGGATGAGAGCGCGTCGTTCCAGAGGCGTTTTGCCATGATGATGACAGAACTTACTCAGGAACAGTGGGCTGTAATGGAAAAAATGGCCAACAGACTTGCGGGTGTAGAAACAGATACGGAAAAGAAATCTGATTCATCCGAACAGAAGGGGACAGATTGACCGGGCAGCCGGAAACCGCGAAGGTATGTATCATACGAGGATGTATCGTACAAAAATGTATCATACAAAGAGGACGGAGCCGACAGAACAGATGTCAACAGGAAATACAAAAGGAAGTACATTTGTGGAAAAAAGAACGGAATTGATCCGAGGATCAGAAAGTATATGCGAGTAAAAAGCCGGGACTATGCTGACATAATCCCGGCTTTTTCTTATGACACTGCCCGTGTAATGAATTATTCCGTCCTGCGGCGGACACTGGCCGGTCGGGGGTAGAGGGCGGCATGGCTGCCTCTGCCCTATTTGCTGTTTTTTTCGTCTTCAGTGAACGGATAATTCTTCTCATCGTTTGCGAATGCCATCCCCTCACCGAAAGAAAGCAGCTTTTCTTTTTGAATATGTGTCAGACGAGGAATGAGCTTTGCAATAGAGTCCAAAATCTCCTGGTCTCTGGTAGTCATGTCTGCCCTCCATGCCTTGAGCCGGCCGGTCCCCGGTTTTCCTGATTGTAAAGAAAACCGGCGGCGGAACCTGAATCATCACCGGGTAAAAAAGAAATAATCTGTGTCCTATTCCTGAAAACCTGTTTGGTTCTGATGAAAAAACCACCTTGTGCCATTCAGCGCCATTTGCTACTGATTATAATGACACAACAGGACATCTGTCAATGCTGAAAACACATAAGTAAATGAATCCGGAACATGAATTGAAAAATTGAAAGACCAGCCAGCGCAGGTTACCGGCCATTTGAAGGGGACGTGTGCTGTGATAAATGAGACATAGGGAATCCATTGTATAGATCATCTGTAAAACGAATCAGAGTTTGACACTGTTGTCGGAAGTGATTATAATGAAACGCAATTGTGTTATTATCCTTCATCGCGCAAGACTCGCGAGCGAGTCCGGAAATCCTTTTCAGGACGGCGGACAAATCCATGAATACGCCATGCTGAAGCTTTCTGTTTTCCAGGGCGTTTTTTTATGGCGCGATACCCATGGCTTCCGAAGAGGGATCCGCCCGGAAAAAAGGGGCTTCTGAATAGCCCGGTACCCGGGAACAGACTGCGTTTTTTACCCGGCAAAGGCTGCCGATGTGTATTATAGCGTGTATTTAAAAGGGTAGAGTATGGAAAAACCGAAAGCTGTTGGATTTAGAAGTAAGTACATTCTGATTGCCCTGGCGGTAGTCTGCATTGCCCTTGCGCTGATCATGTCACGGGGCAGCAGCAGAATCCGCAAAACGCCATTGCAGATCGCGGAGGAGTGCACCACAGCAACCGAATGGATGATGGTCTGTGATACGCAGGAGCATGTATTGACGCTGTTCAAGCAGTCTAAAGATGCGGCTCCCGGTGAATGGAAGCCGGTGGAGTATAATTCTTTTCCCTGCTCCACAGGGTCGCTTCGTATGATAAACGGTGAAATGAAGACATGTACCCCTCTGGGACCCAGCTATATCAAATTCAAGCAGAGAAGTCATAAATTTGATGACTGTAAAAGCTGGTACAACTGCTGGATGAAGGGAGGCTTCGCGATTCATTCCACCATGTATGCCCGCGATGAAGATTTGCCGCTTCATGAGACCGACTCAAGGCTGGGAGATAATATCTCTACCAGCTGTATTCGTGTGGATTTGAAGGTGGCCAAGTTTATCTATAAAACAATGCCCGAGATGACTCCGCTGATGGTATATTGATCCGCCGGGGCCTGAATGATGAGGAGATGCAGTGTGAGAACAGCCTCTTTGCTGTCCGGCAGGTTCAGACAGCTCAATCATGGAAAACAGAGTGATTCCGGTCTTAAGAGGATCGCGGCGGTGGCTTTGGCCGCGCTTGTGTCGGCCGCAGCCTTTGCCGGGTGCGGCTCTTCAGACAGTAAAGGGACAGCCTCTATTCAGATCGGGGATGAGGAGTATTCTCTGAAGGAGGGGATCCGCACTTATCTGCTCCTGGGGGTTGATACAGAGGGAAGCCTTCAGGAAAAGAAGGAACCCGGGCTTGGCGGTCAAAGCGATGCCATCTACCTGCTGGTCTGCGACAAGAAGCAGAACAGGATGCGGATCATCGGTGTACCCAGAGACCTGATGACGGAAATCAGGGTGTATCTGCCGTCGGGTGAATTTAACGGAACATCCACAGATCATCTGACCCTGCAGTATGCGTTCGGGGACGGAAGAGAAAAGAGCTGTCTGCTGACGCAGGAAGTAGTTTCCTCGCTGTTTTACGGCATTCCGATCGATGGATATGTGGCCATGAATCTGGGCGCGGCTCCTGAGATGGCTGATGCGCTGGGCGGCGTAGAAGTGGTCGTCCCCGATGATTCCGCGGTCATGGAAGAGAGCTCCTTTGTCAAGGGGGCAGAGGTCACGCTTGATAAAAGCAATGTAAAAAAATTTCTTCGATTCCGGGACACGGACGTATCTCTGAGCGCTTTCACCCGCATGGAGAGGCACAAGGCCTTTTTTAAGGGCTGCGCCGGGAAACTGAAGAAAAAGATCATGGAAGACCCTTCCTCCCTGCCGGAACTGTATCAAAAATTATCTCCCCTCATCCTGACAAATATTTCCCTTGAAGACTGCCGTGAGCTGGCAGGCATCGAACTGGATGAAAATATAGAAATAGTTCCCGGTTCGTTCAGGGAGGGAGATTTTTACGAGGAGTTTTACGCTGACGAAAGCGCTCTGAGGGATCTTGTGATCCGGGTTTTCTGCAAATAATTCCGCCGGCGCCTTATAGAACAATGATTGTTTGTATATGTGATTGTACAGATGATCCCGGCCTGGCGCCTTATGGAACAATTATTCGTGTATGTAACCATCCCGGGATGGATACAGATATAGAATTGAATCGGGCTTTCAGGCAGTCATAGGACAGGAGCGGATTCAATTCTGCAACAGGTCGATTCGCAATGTATCTGATAGTCAAAGGAGATCACTATGAAAATGAAACCCCATGTGCTGGCGGGTATTCTTGCTGCTGTTCTTGTAATGGGAAGCGCGATGTCTGTCTATGCCAAGCAGTCTGTTACGGCAGTACCGGATACGAAACACAGTGACCAGTATGAAGTCACTGACATTAAGGATTCACTCGAGTATAAAGAAATCAAAAAGTCGAATCCCACTGTTATTGAAGCAATTGATGCGGTTAACAACAGTACTGAAAAATCAGCAGAACAGTTTGCTGCTATGATTCTGAAAGATACAAATGAGAAGACCAGAGAATCTGCTGCGGATATTCAGGATCTTCTGAAAAACAGCAAATTCCTGTCAAATTTCTTTGATGTACATGTCAGCGGAAATGAAATGGCATCAAGTGATTTCATCAGAGATAATCTGGATGTATCCCTGTCTGACAACGGAATGTTCCAGGTCAAATTGACTGTTCCGACTCTTACCAAGAATAATGGAAAAGTTTATGTCCTTCATTACAGCAGGGAAACCGGAAAATGGGAAGTGCTCTGGCCTACATCAATAGACTATGAGAATAAGACCATCACGGTTGAGTTCGCAAACTTCTCCCCTGCGGCAGTGCTGGCTGCGTTTACTGTTGACGATGGAACAACCCCGGTCGTAGAGCCTGTTGTTGATGATGACAAAAAGGACGACACCGAAGATGATACTGCCATCGAGGACGATAAAGAGAAAGACACCGATGATGACGACAAGGGCAAGAGCAAGGACAAGGACGACGATGACGACGATGATGATGACGATGACGACGATGACGATCATCACAGCAAGTCTTCCGCTAAGTCCCCTAAGACCGGTGTAGCAGATACCTGGATGCTCTGGTTCGCGGCAAGTGCTCTTCTCGCGGGCGCGGCAAAGAGAAGACATTGATATGGAATCAGCGATAGCTGCTGCCTGTTATCGTACACTGTTCCATATTTGGTAAGATTACGAATATTTGTAAAATGAAAATTAGTCTGTCAAAGATACATGCGAGCCTTTGTACAGGGAGAATCTCTGCGCAGAGTTTTTGGCTCTGATTGCGTGAACATCAGAGCCTCAAAGAGATGAATTGACCATTATGGCCACATGATCTGCATGTGCCAAAAAAAAGCCAGCGGCCGGCTGGCTTTTTTTTACCTCATAGGAAATTGCGATTTCCTATGAGGTAAAAAACCCTCCGGAAGGATGCGCACAGTCTGCGGCAGCTGCATGCCCGGGATTATTCCCGGCAGATACTTGCTTTTTCGTCATATTATCTTAAAATGAACAATATATGAGGAATTGGATCGGGCTCTACAGGAGATAGTGAAAAAATGGATGACAGAACAGAAGGTGCGGGCGGCATGACCTCCGGATCCCCCAAAAAACCATCAAAACTCGCCGTAGTCCTTGCGGCGGGTGCGGTGCTTTGTGCCCTGATCGGAGTGATCGCCTGGCAGGGATCACGCAGGGCAGGCAATTATATGGATCTTCAGACAAAGGCGGAGAAGGCCTCGACAGGCATATCCGCGGATGACGTCATGCGGACGGAAGGCGCCGTTGCCGGGACTTCCCGGGCTGAAACCGCAGAGACGGCTGCGCCTGCCGCTGCAACAACCGCATCTGCCGCGGAAACTGCAGAAAGCGCGGCGGAGGAGATACCGATCGATTTCGAGGAAATCTGGAAGACCTGTCCGGACGTCTATGCCTGGATCTGCATTCCGGACACCCAGATCAATTATCCGGTCTGCCAGTCCGGAGAAGATAAGGATCCGGACTTTTATCTGAACCACAGGGCAGACGGGACAGAGGAATTTGCGGGATCGATCTATTCCCAGTATTACAATAGCAAGGACTTCAGGGATCCCAATACCATCCTGTACGGGCATGACATGTCTAACGGTTCCATGTTCCAGAATCTCCATTTCTACGAGAAACAGGACTTCTTTGATCAGAACCGTGAGGTGATCGTTTATCTGCCTGACAGAATCCTTCATTACAGAGTGTTCGCCGCTTATAATACGACCGATGAGCATATTCTCATGAAGTATGACTTCTTCCAGGATCCTGCGGTCTTTGAGCAATATATTCAGGAGGTCATGGACGGAACAAATATGTATTCGGGGATCATCGATCCGGAGACCAGACTGACAGGAGAATCCCGGATCCTGACCCTGTCTACCTGCAATGCTTATGAAGATCAGAGATTTCTGGTCCAGTGTCTTCTCCAGGAATAGAGGGCAAAGAGCGGCGGACAGGCCGCGCAGCATCGCAAAGAGTATCGAAAGTCAAATCACAAAGTCAAATAACAATAAAGAGAGATGAAAAAAGTGACACGGACGCAAGATTGTCCTGTCACTTTTTTTTATGATACTTTTTATGACACGGCCCGTGTTATGTGCTTTCCGCCTTGCGGCGGACAAGGGCCGGTCGTGGAGCAGAGGGCGGCGTGGCCGGCTCTACCCTGCTGCTGAATTGAAAAACCGCTGTCTCCGGGAGGAGACAGCGGAAGGGGTCACTCATCATTCATTTATGGTTTTGATCAATATGATCAGGGCCTTTCTCTGGGAGGGAGAGAGTCTCTCCCAGCATTGATTCAGTTCCAGCTGATCATCTGTCATATTTTCATATTTTGATCTGCCGTCGTCAAAGAAATCGGACAGTGTAATGCCCAGGCCTGTGCAGATTTTTTCAATTGAAGCAACCGACGGCTGCAATTGTTTTCGAAACCAGGTGGAAATCGTTGACTGGGCGATGCCTGAATTTTTGGCCAGAGAGTATTCGGTCCAGTTCCTGCTCAGTCTTTCTCGTTCAATCTTCCCCAAAACATCAAAGTGTGGTTTTTCGTGGGCCATATCATTTCTCCATCAGAAAACCGGAACAGAAATAATGCCGCTTCCCCTGACTGCGTGATGAACATGGCAAAACAGCATTCGGGTGCCGGCATAATGTTTTTCAGAGTTCAAAGAACTCATGGTATTCAGCTGTTCAATTGAAGGTGTTCGATTTATTCTATGAAAATAATACTGGATATTTAATGATTTAAATCGTATAATAAATATCGATATATATCAATATACTATTTTACTTCTTTCGGGGAAGAAATGGTAGGGCTGGTATAGATTAAATCGGGCGAATCAGTGCGGTTCTGTTCATGGAAACAGTTTTCCATAATAAAGTGCGGAAAAACTATGTGTATGCCGGAACAGAAGCGGTCTGTTTCGGCCTATTTTTTTTCCCCGCGGCGGACACGGGCCGGCCGGGGGCAGAGGACTCTGCCGAACTGACCAGGCACGGCCAATCAAGCGGACACACGCCAGCCGGGAGCGGAGGAAGGAAGACGGTTCCTGCCCTGTCTATGACGGTATTTTATCAGATTTGACCTGTGGCGGTAAATACAATCGATGTCTGCAGAAGAAAGTCAGAAGGGAGGACAGCGTATATCGGGTCGAAGCAGGAAATCAAGCAGCAGGGTGAGAACAGAAAATCATACATCGAGGGAATGAAGGAACTGCCGGTACAGGACTGTAACAAAAAGGAGAAAGGGGCGATACAGCATGCTGGAAGTCGGATCCATACTGGACGGGAAGTACAAAATACTGAACGTGATAGGCCGCGGCGGTATGAGCGTGGTCTACCTTGCCATAAACGAGAGAGCAAATAAGACCTGGGCAGTAAAGGAAGTCCGGAAAGATGGCGGCAATGACCGGTCTGTTGTCAGCCAGAATCTTCTGGCTGAGACAGAAATGCTCAAAAAGCTTGATCATCCCAACCTGCCCGCCATCGTCGACGTGATCGATCAGGATGACTGTTTCATCATCGTGATGGACTACATTGAAGGCAACAGCCTTCTGGATCTTCTGGAGGAGAGGGGAAGACAGGAGCAGGATCAGGTCGTGGAGTGGGCAAAGCAGCTCTGTGATGTGCTTGGATATCTTCACACCAGACAACCTCCGATTATTTACAGGGATGTGAAACCTGCCAATGTGATGCTGCGTCCTTCCGGGAATATCGCATTGGTCGATTTCGGAACGGCGAGAGAGTATAAGCAGACCGGGGAGGGGGACACGGCCTGGCTGGGAACCCGGGGCTATGCCGCGCCGGAGCAGTTCGGCAGTATGGGACAGACGGATGTCAGAACAGATATTTATAATCTCGGAGCGACCATGTTCCACCTGATCACTGGAATCGTACCTGCCGGACAGGAAACATTTGTGCATCCTATCGGTGAATTCATACCCGGGTATGCCGGCAGCGGTCTGGAGAAAGTCATCCTGAAATGCTGCAGGTATCATCCGCGCGAACGGTATCAGAGCTGCGCGGAGCTGATGTACGCACTGGACCACGTTCATGACATTGATGCCTGGGAAATAAGGAAAAGGAGGGCAAAACTTTTTGTCTTTGGTGCCTGTATGGCGCTTTCCCTGGTCTGGGCAGCCGCAGGTTTCGGATTCAGGTGCGCCTGTGCCGGTACCCGCGGGGAGATGTACCGCAGGAATGTCTCGGATGCCATGGACGAACCTTCCTTCAGCAAAAAAACAGCCTATTATCTGGCTGCCGTAACACTCGAACCGGGAAACCCGGAGGCCTATAACAATCTGATCGATGATGTGGAACTGGAACCCGAGCTGACAGATGAGGTATACAACGGCGTGAAAGCCTGTATCGACAGCAGAGACGCAGATCCGGCACACCGGAAGACAGCTATCGAATTTTTGAGGAAAGAAGATCCGCGGGCTTATGCGGACTTTAACTTCAGGTTCGGCTCCCTTGTTTACCTGGGCTATCCCGGAGGAAAAGGAAATGCAGCCAGAGAATATCTCGTTAACGCGATCGATTCGGGCGGGCTGGAAGGAAACAGGCTGGCTGCGGCAGTTATGATGTATGAACTTGCGGATGCCTACCGGAAAAAAATCAAAAGCGATTCGACTTCGAGAAAAAAGGGAATCGAAATCGGAGAAGGATGCGGCCAATACTGGAATACGCTTGAGAAGCTTGCGGGGAATCTGGAATCTCTGTATGCGGAGACCGGCAATATCGGATACCCGGTCAGGGTATGCGACGAAGTGGCCAATGAGCTGGATCGGCATACCGTCAGCTATCAGTATGCCGGTATAAGCGCGGAGAGACTCAGGAATACATTGTTAAACGTCCGCTCTTTTATGGCTGAGATGAGTGAGAAGGCGCAGTCGCTATCTCCCGCGGCACAGGAAGAGATCGCGCGTGTTGACCACAATGTCAGTCTTGCGGAGGAGAGGTTAAACAGTCAGGACGCGGGAGGAACAAATGGATATTAAGCATATGGAATTACTGCAATCGGCCTCCGAAATCTGTTTTGTCATAGCTGCGGCAGCGCTGGTGCTGGCGCTGGGTCTGTTTTTTTTCTTTGATATACGAAATGTGTTTTTGATCGAAATCGGACGCGCAAAGAGCAGGGCCGTTCAGGAAATGGAGACAAGAAATCAGAGTGCGGAGAAGCTGGGAGACAAGGCAGGAAAGTATAGAGACAATTCAGGCAGGCGCGGAGACGTTTCTGGAAAGACGAGAGACGATTCGGGAGAGTATAGAGGCGATTCGGAAAGAAGCTGCAGGAATACCGTCAGGCTGAACAGTGCTCCGCAGGTCTGCGCCGAAAAGCTCCGACATGTTGATAAGGGAGGGTGAAAGAAAAATGAAGGGAAAAAAATACAGCAGTATTGTGAAAGCGCTTGCTGTTTTATGTGCTTTCATGCTTGTGGTCATGGGCGGGTGCCTGCAGACATGTATGATTAAAGCACGCATTGCTCCGCGCTTTGGCGCTCCCGCAATGCTCCACACATTCGCACCCCGCCTCGCGGCGGCCGCCTTGGCGGCCTTGCGTTGCTCTGTGCTCATGTGTGGGCGCTCGGAAAATGTCCGCAAGATCGGATATGCGAGCATATCCGTCTTTGCGGCCGCTTTCCTCACTGCTTTAATCATGATTGCTGTTCAGCCCCTGCCGGCAGAGGCCGGTCTGACAGTTTCCTCCTGCATTGGGGAAAGCAGCGGAGAAAGCGGCGAAGGAAACAGCGGGGAAACAAGCAGTGCAGCCGGTAAAGTGATCAGAGAAGAAACAAGCGGAGATAGCGGCGAAGGGAGCAGCGGGGAAACAAGCAGT
>JAUNEM010000291.1 GCA_030525515.1 Eubacteriales bacterium | reverse complement strand
CGGCGAAAATCGCGGGCTTCGGAAGCCAATTCAGATTGCGGATCGCAAGCGTTGAAAAGATCAGCCCCGCAGGATGCTGCAAACAATAAGTTCTTCAGAATATTGCGGAAAAGTATTGACACGGTGTCAATATGTGCTCATAATAAAGACACTGACACGGCGTCAAAGAACCTGTGTGCAGACTTCGGAGACAATCAGTGAAGACAAGGACCACCTTACAGGAACCCGGACCGCTGAAAAGACCAAACGTTCTCAGGAAGAAAAACAGGATTGCGCATTCTCTGGAAGAGAGACAGGCCGTCACGTTTTTCGGAAGAGAGACAGGCCGGCACATCTTCCGGAAGAAAGACGAGACCAAACATTCTCCGGAAGAAGGAAAAGATGATAAGAAAAACGTAAGCAGAGAGGAGGCTGCCGTGAGGAAAAAGATTTTGACAGGACTTCTGTGCCTGGCGATTCCGCTGCTCCTTGCTGCCTGCAGCACATCCAATGCGGCAGAGAGCAGGGAAACAGCCGAAGAAAAAGCGGAAACAGAAACAGAAGCCGAAGCCGCAAATGCTGCCGAATCCTCCTCTGCATCTGCCGCAGAGCAGCCAGACCTTCCTGAGGAAGAAGAAAGCGATGCAGAAGAACAGACACAACAGACACCGGTGATTTATTTCACTTCCGACATCTCCCCGGAGGGCCTGGTCAGGATCTATGAGAAACTCGGGTGGGAGCCGACAGGAGAGACCGCCGTCAAAATCTCAACCGGAGAGCCCCCCGCCAGCAACTATCTCCGCCCGGAACTGATCGGAGATCTGGTAAAGAAGGTAGATGGCACTATTGTAGAGTGCAATACAGCCTACGGGGGATCCCGCTCAAGCTCGGCAATGCACAAGCAGGTGGCGGAGGATCACGGCTTTACCGCGATCGCTGATTTTGATCTGATGGATGAAGAAGGCGAAGTGGAATGGCCGATGTCGGGCGGAAGCAGGCTCGATAAGATTATCGTCGGAAGCCATGCGGAGAACTACCAGGACTGGATCATTCTTTCTCACTTCAAGGGGCATGCGATGGCAGGCTTCGGCGGAGCGATCAAGAACGTTGGCATAGGCATTTCTTCGCCGAGCGGCAAAGTGTATGTCCACACTGCCGGAACCAAGACCAGCGGCAGCATCTGGTATGACGATCAGGATGCCTGGCTTGAAGCCCTTGCGGAAATGGTAAAGGGCTTCAGCGACCACGTGGGCCGGGAGCACATAGTCTATATAAACGTGATGAACCGTCTCTCTGTCGACTGCGACTGTGACGGCAACCCTGCCGAGCCGGATATTCACGATATCGGAATTCTTGCGGGATACGATCCGGTGGCACTTGACCAGGCCTGCGTGGATCTGGTTTACCAGGCGGAAGGAAATGACGCGCTTGTCGATCGTATTGAACAGCTGCACGGCATACACACCTTGGAACATGCGGAAGAAACAGGACTCGGAAGCCGGACCTATGAACTGGTAAATATTGATGAATGAATTGTTTTTTCTCCTGCATAGAGAATTTGTCTATCTCCGCTATTATTTTGAGCTGCAGCTCAGACAGATTTTCTGGTACTGGATATTCGGCATGGCAATCGGCTCTTTCATCTCGGTTTTCGCGAAAGACAGGATCCACCGTCTTTTTGCGGGGATGAAAGAAAAAAAGTGGGGAGTGTCCGGCATTATCCCGGCCTGCCTTCTGGGAATTGCTTCTCCCTTGTGTATGTACGGCACAATACCGATCGCGGCTTCCTTTCACAGGGAGGGCATGCGGGAGGACTGGCTGGCATCGTTTATGACAGCCTCCATTCTCCTGAATCCCCAGCTGATCATTTACAGCGCTGCCCTTGGACGGACAGCACTGACAGTAAGGATTGTGACCTGCTTTCTGTGCGGATGCGCGGCAGGATTCCTGGTGTTCCTTTTTTACAGAAAGAAAGAATTTTTCAACTTTAACGGGTTTAAAGAGAAGGCCAGCCGGGACACACACCCCGATCTCCTGATTCGCTATCTGCTGAATTTCGGCCGCAATATAAAAGCGACCGGACTGTATTTCCTTTTCGGAATCCTTTTGTCCGCCATTTTTCAGAGATACGTGCCGCAGGACTTTATGATCAAGGCCTTTGGCGGAAATGAAGCGTGGGGCATTCTGATGGCAGCGACGATCGGAGTTCCGCTTTATGCCTGCGGCGGAGGCACGATCCCCCTCCTGCAGAGCTGGCTTATGGAAGGAATGAGTCTGGGATCTGCCGCAGCCTTTATGATTACAGGACCGGCGACCAAGATCACCAATCTCGGAGCTTTGAAGATCGTGTTTGGCATCAGGCGCTTTCTTCTTTACCTTGCCTTCGTGATGATCTTCTCGCTGCTGGCAGGACTATTAACAAGTGCCCTATTAACAAGTGTTTTTGTGTGAACAATTCAGAACAGACAAAAACATATCCGGAATAAAAAAATATCCAAAGCAAAGAAGATATCCGTAACAAAAA
>JAUNEM010000290.1 GCA_030525515.1 Eubacteriales bacterium | reverse complement strand
TATAAATGGCATTTTATAACGGGCACAGGAAAAGATAATAAATGTATCAGAAAAAAGAGTGTAATGTAAGGAAGATTGCCGCGGGCCGGTCTGAAACTGACTGAAAAGATCCCGGCAGAAGGAGCAGCTTAGAGATATGGACAGATATATTTTGGCATCGCAGTCTCCGCGCAGGAGGGAACTGCTGCATCTGGTGATCAAAGATTATGAAGTGATTCCGTCAGAGGGAGAGGAGGTCGTCAGCAGCACCGATCCGGATCAGGTGGTGCAGGAGCTGTCGATGCAGAAGGCCCTGGAAGTGGCAAAAAAGGTGAGGCCCTGTGAAGGGGACCGGATCATCGTCATCGGCGCGGACACAGTGGTCGCGGTAGACCGGGAGATACTGGGTAAACCGCAGGACCGGGCCGACGCTGCCCGAATGATCGGTATGATCCAGGGAAGGGAGCACCATGTGTATACCGGCGTGACAGTATGTACGGTGGAAGGTAGTACCCCGAAGGATGGCGGCAATCCTGAGCCGCAGTATTTTTCTTTCAGCGAGGAGACCGCGGTCGATGTCTTTCCCATGAACCGGGGCGAGATCGAGGGCTATGTCTCGCTGGAAGAACCTTACGATAAGGCGGGGGCTTATGGAATCCAGGGGGCTTTCAGCATTTTTATCAGGGGAATCAGGGGAGATTACAACAATGTTGTCGGACTGCCCGCGGCGCGTCTGTATCATGAACTTGCCGCCAGAGGCCTTGTGTAGAACTATTTGAGACTTGATTTTTATGATACTGTCAAGTACTCTAAAGTAAGGATTTTTGCGTCTGTTTCTGCGCCGGTTTTGCGCAGCTCTGATGAGGCGACGCACATTTTCCTGAATACACAAGTACGGCAATACGCATGTTTCACGCATAGGATTTCCCCGACAGGAGGCATTTGTGCCATATGGTTGAATTTTTCGAAAAAACTCAAAGCATCCTATTGTTCATCGGCGCTTTACTACTGGTATGGCTGCTGATGGTGCTGAAGTCTCTTTTGTTCAAAAAAATTAGGGCAAGGAGGGATGATCTGAAACTCCGGTTTTTTGAACATTGTTCTTCAGCCGTTATTGTGGTCTTCGGTATTATTCTCTCGTTCTCCGCTTTCGGCGGCGCGTCCTATATTTGGAAGAGCCTGCTCGGCGGTACTGCCTTCGTCAGTGCGGTGGTCGTCTTTATGGCTCAGGACGTCATCAAGGATATACTGGCAGGCCTGATGATCAGTATGTACCAGCCCTTTGAAATCGGTGACAGGATTCAGCTGGAGGACGGCACAGCGGGCGTGGTCGAGGATGTCACTATGAGGCACACGGTGCTTGCCCGCATGGACACGGTCCGCATGATCATTCCCAACAGAAGACTGGCGGACATGATGCTCAACAATTACAGCTATAACATCGACTGCAGATCCGCCATGTTCACGTTTGATATCGCCTATCCGAGCGATGTGGAGTTTGCCAGGCGTCTGATCCGGCAGGAAATCATGGACTGTGAATACACCATTCCCGGAAAAAAGACCAAGAACGGTATGGACTACGGCCAGGTCTATTTCACGGCCTTTGACGCCAGCAGTCTCAGGCTGCAGACCATCGTCTACTATCTGCCCGGAACTCCGTCCGAAGCCGTGATCACCGATATTAACCTGCGGGTGGATCGTGTTCTGTGGGAGAACAATATTGAGATTCCTTATCCTCATGTCACTGTCATGCAGGCGGATCCGCATGAGGTGAAAGAGCATCGCGATGTCCTGCCGGAAGTGGTATGGAAGACTCCTAACGTAAAGGTATTCATTGAAAAGAACGGAATCGACCACGCCATGGAGGAAACTTCGAGACTCGGTGAACTGAACGGACTGAGCAAGAAGCAGGTCATGCGTCTCCGCCTTCTGGGAGAGGAACTGCTTCGCATGATGCCCGAAATTGTCGGCGATGTGGAAGTAAATTACTGGGTTGAGCACAAAAATAAAGAGTATAGAATACACGTATCCGCCAACGTTTTCATGACCAAGGAGATGCGTAAGAAACTTCTCTCCTTCTCTTCCTCCGGTAAGAATGCGGCAAATCTGACCTTTGCGGAAAGAATGCAGGCGATGATTTCAGAGATCATGACTCAGGAAAAGAGTGCTAAGAACGCGATGTCCGGAACAGAGGAAGTGCTGGTAGAGGATATTGAGCAGAGAAGTATCTTCCGCTGGTCCATGAAGAAATATAAGAAGCAGATGGAGGACAATGCCGAGAAGGTTGATGAGACTAAGGACACCAAGGATGAAAATGATGTTGTCTGGGAAGAGCTGGAACAGTCTATCATCGCCAGAATTGCCGATGATGTCAGCATCAGCATCAGCGGAAACAATGTCGAAGTCATTGCCTTCAAAGGATTTTGATGAACGTATTTTGATGATTTTATAAGAAGATAAAGAAAACCGGTTGTTCCAGTGACGCGGAACAGCCGGTTTTTTGACGCGTTGAAAAAAGGTTTATTGTAAGAGGCTTA
>JAUNEM010000096.1:4815-9871 GCA_030525515.1 Eubacteriales bacterium | reverse complement strand
GCAGTGTCTTTAACCGGACTGTTCTGAAGAATCAGAATTCCGGGTCTGTCTGCGAGGGAGTGCCTAAATCGCCGCCCGTCAGATCACCGAAGAATGAATCATCGAACTGTGATTGGTCTGCAAACGGATCGTCTGTGAATCCGGTTCCGGAATTTGAATCATCGAAGCTGCCGAAAATATCATCGGACTCGCTGCCGGATCCTGTGTCTTCCTCCGGAAGAAGGTCGTCCTGCGTATCATCCGTGACCTGGTCCGCATTTCCGTTTCCGTCTGCAGTCTGGTCTGCAGTGCCTGTGTCATCATCTGTCCAGCCTTCTTCACCGGTATTGTTTCCGGTATTTTCAGAAGTCTGACTGTTGCTGCCGGAAGAGCCGGACTGGGTCTGGCCGGAGTTCTGGGTCCCTGCATTTGTGTTGGTGTTGGTGTTGACCGGATTCACCGGCTGGTCATAGGACTCCGAGTAGGTGTGTCCGCCGAAGGGATCGGCAGAACTGCTTCCGGAAGGGGTTACAAACAAATCGGGGGAGTTGACATTGGAGCCGGAAGGAGTGGTGGTTCCAACGTTTCTGGTTCCGGTTCCTCCGTAATTCTGGGATCCTGTGTACCCGCCTACAGTACTTGGAGTACGTGTGACGCCTGTCCCGTTCGTTCCGTTGACAGTACCTGCGTTCTGTGCGCCGGCGGTCTGTCCGGATGTCCCTGCGCTCTGTGTGTTGCTGCCGCTGGCAGTGCCGGGAGTCTGTGAGCTGTTTGTCCTGCTGCCGTTCTGTCCATTTGCATTGCCTGTGCTCACACCGGAGGAAGGGGCATTGGAAGAATTGCCCGGGGTCTGTCCGCCTGCTGTGCCGGAAACTGTGCCTGCGGTCTGTCCGTTTGTTGTGCCTGCGGTCTGCCCGCCCGCCGTACCTGAGGCCGCGCCGGGTGTCAGAGAGCCGGAACTGCCGGCAGTCTGTCCGTTTGCCGTTCCTGAGGCTGTGCCGGGTGTCTGGGAATCGGAACTGCCTGAAGCCTGCCCGTTCTGCATTGCGGGAGGGACTGACCCGGAGGGAACAGTTCCCGCGGGCACGGCTCCTGCCGGGACGGCATTTGATGTTCCATTGCTGCCGGATGAGACAGCAGGGCTGGAGGCGTTCGTATTGCCGCTCTGATTTGCAGAGGAAGCAGCAGAAGACGATGTCGAAGGCGTCAGCGGAGTGGTGGTCGTTTTGGGGCCGGAATCAGTGCTGCTGCTCTTTTGAGTGTTGGAGGATGACCCTGCTGAATCAGGGCGTCCGATCGGAGTGGAACTGGAATCGGGAGAAGTTTTAAAAGAAGGCGTGTCCTTGACAGTCTTGTGGCCGCATCCCGCGGCGGTTGAAACAAGCGCGGCAAGTGCCAGAGTAAAGGCGGTCCGTACAAATTTTTGAGTAATAGTATTCACGGCAATAATCCTTTCCGAATCATTTTTCCTGATGAGTTCCGCATGTTTTCAAATCACAGCGGAAATGACCCTGCGGTCTAAAGCAGTCATAAGCAGTCTTAAGCGGTGCGCAAAAACCTCGTGAGGGTCTTGAATTACGTGATTTAACCATATATTATTCCACGTGTTCTGATAAATGTAAACGCAATTTGTCTTCAGGGGTTACAAAAAAATACATTATTTACCGGGAAATGCTTTGTGAATTCCGACGAAATTTTCAAAGGAATCGTTCAAAGAGCAGTGAGCAGAAAAAGGAGCAGGAATGATCAGAGGTAATTTTCACACACACACGGTTTTCTGTGACGGCAGCAATACAGCAGAAGAAGTAGTTGAACAGGCGCTCTCGCTCGGATTCACTCATCTGGGCTTTTCAGGGCACATGGATCCGGAGATCACCATGGACCTTGCGGCCTATGACGTGGAAATCCGGCGTCTTCAGGAAAAATACAAGGGACAGATCGACATTCTGCGCGGAGTGGAACTGGACGGACTCTTTGTGCCGGGGAGCGAGGAGGAGAGTGTCCTTCTCGGGAATATGGAGTATCTGATCGGTTCCACACACTTTATCGAGGCGCCGTCGGGCGGGGAAACAGGGTGTGTGGACGACAACCCCGAACGGCTGGAAAAATTCTGCAGGCAGGAGTTTGGCGGCGACTATTATCGTCTGGCAAAGGTCTATTACGAGCTGGAGGCGGAAATTTGGGAGCGGACACACTGCACTTTTGTCGGGCATTTTGATCTGGTGACCCGTTTCAATGATCAGATGCATTTCATCGATGAGGCCGACCGCCGCTATACAGGACCCGCGCTGGAGACGATGGAGTATCTCGTCTCGAAGAATCTGCCATTTGAAATCAATTGCGGCGCGGTCAACCGCGGCCGGAAGGCAGAACTGTATCCAAACCGCTTCCTTCTAAGGAACCTGCGGGAGATGGGCGGAGAGATTCTGATCAGCTCGGACGCCCACGGGAAAGAACTGCTGGACGGCGGGTTTGACATTGCGGTCAGGACTGCGGTTGAATGCGGGTTTACCCACACCCTGTTTCTGGAACACGGACCTGATGGAAAGGTGAAGTTCCGGTATGTGCCCCTGGACAGCTAAAATACGTTAAGACACTAACAGTTAACAGAAAGCAGTAAATAAAAAGCAGTAAATTTAAGAAGCGATACATAAAAAGAAGTAATAGGGCAGAAGCGGCTGTTCCGCCATCTGCCCCGACCGGCTCGCGTCCGCCGCAAGGCGGAAAATACATTACACGAGCCGTGTCATAATAAAAAGCGGGGAGCCGGTATGGAATCAGCTCTCCGCCTTTTTCTATTTAATCATATCTATCATATCTGAGGCAAAGGACTGACGTAGGCCCGCAGACATATATGAATCACACAATCACACCCATTGCCCGGCGTGTTTCACGCTCCCGCAATGCTCTGCCCATTCGCGCCCTGCCCCGAGGCAGGCACTGACCGGTGGGAGGAAGAGGAAGGCAGGGCCGTTTCTGCCCTGTCCCTGTCAGGGGATATACACAGGGTCGAATTCCATGTCTTCATAGATCAGGGTATCCGGCTGCAGCAGATTTCCGTCCTTGTCGGACCAGCCGGTGATAAAGCCATTGGCCTCTCTCTGCGGCGAGGACTGTTTCTCGCCGTAGTCGTATGTCGGCAGGAAACCCATGGATTCCCCGTCGCGGACATAGTAGGAAAAGTCGTCCCAGGCGAAATGGAAGACCAGCTTGTGAAAGCTGTCCGGGTCACTGTAATAATCATGCAGGAACTGGACGCGTGTATCCAGAAGCGTCTTTACCAGGCCGGTCCGTTCCGCGTAATCCAGGTTTTTGTGCCAGCGGAAGTAATTGATTTTGGTGATGGCCTCCAGAGAGTCCACGGTCTGGTCATATTCGTTCTCCAGCAGGTCTCGAATGACGGGCTCGAGTTCTTCGAGGTAGAGTCTGGAGACGAGGGCTGCAAATTCGGGATCCTTGCCCATGCGGTGGAGCCATCTCTTGCGGCCGTCTTTGAGCCAGAGCGTCTTTGCGGAAGTCTTGTAGTAGTCTCCGCAGTTCATGTTTCCCAGGCAGAGATCAAAGTCCCAGACGGGCCCGCAGTAGAGCAGGGGGTCTCCTGGTTTCTTGTAAAAATAAAAGCTGTAAAATTCATCGTCGGACTGGACGAAGAAGTCCTGGATCAGGTACATGCGCGCCCAGGATTCCATGTCGAAATACTCGAAGCAGGACAGGCCGGTGTCGTGGTTGGTCCAGTCATCCGCGAACAGGGCCTTTTCCGCCGCCCGCACGTAATCGGCAATATAGTTGTATTCGGCGACCGAGGGTTCCTGGGGAGACGTGATGTCAACGTGATGAGTCTCTGTCGAGAACCACACGTCCTCTTTGGAATAACGCTCGTCCAGCTCCAGCAGATAGCCGCCGGAGATGTCGGCGGGATCATTCTCCCAGGCGTAGGCGACTGACTCATGGTCCTTTTCATCGGTCTCCTGCACGATGGTCTCTATGTTCCCCTGGTCCGCCTGCTCGGAATTGACCTTCTTGTTCTCCTTATCCAGATCTTTGATCTTTACGGTTCCCCCGTTGACATTGAGCCGCTGGGTGAGCAGATACAGACTCTGGTAGCGGCCGTTGAGATAGAGGTTTACGAATCTCGTCTGAGGTGTGTATTCCAGTCCCAGCCTCTGCGCCGCGAGGAAAGAGTAGTACTGGCGGGTCTGGGTGGAATCCCAGAAATTGGCGATCAGGGCGTACTTCCTGCAGCTGTCCATTCCCAGAAGGACGTTCTCCTCGTCCATGTTGAGATTGTAGGGCCGCTTGGCCTGGGACCAGGTGCTGTTGCCGCGGCCCTTGATCGTGCAGGTTCCGCTGCTTTCCGGACTCCCGTCGGTCTCAAAGATCCGGTAGGTCGCAGTCTCCGAGGTCTCGTGATGCTTATCACTGTCAATCGCCTCCATGGAGCCGCTCTCGGTCTCGATATACATGGAGGGAATGCCTTCAGTATAGATGAAGACGACTTCCTGAGAATCCAGGGCATTGTCCTCACTGTCAAGAATGGTGAAGGAATAGTGCACATCTTCAGGAAAAGACGGAAGTTTCTCTCCGCACCTGAAAGAACCGGAGATCTTCTTTTTGCTGTCTTTTTTGCTGCCCTCGCCGGTCTCCTTGATGACCAGGGTCTCCCGGCTGTTCATTTTCAGATAGAGGCCTTCATTCATCTCGGCGGGTACATAGGCGTACCAGATATCTGTCTCCTTGTCCGGGGTCAGCCGGAAGGCTGCATCTTCTCCTTCATGGCCGGGGTCGGGAACGGGATTGTCCGGGTTGCGGGTCTCGGCCTTTCCGCAGAAGGCAAGCCCTTCAAGGCCGGAGGGATAATCTTCGGGAGGACCTGAAGGGGCGAGCTGCCAGTTGGGGTTTTTTACATAATCGCTCTCGATCCGCGCGCAGAACATAAAGAGAACAGTCAGGACGGCGAGGACCAGGAGAGGAATAAAATGGTTATATTTCTTTTTCATTCAATCACCAGGTGAATCTGTCACAATTAAAAGAAGGGGATCAGGCCGGACATTTGAAGTATTCGGGATCCTGCCCCGCA
>JAUNEM010000096.1:0-4715 GCA_030525515.1 Eubacteriales bacterium | reverse complement strand
GCCCCGCATCAGGCCCTCCGCGCCCTTACGCGGCTGCTTTTTAACTGCAGATTTTGAAACACAGGTCAAGCCATTCACAGCCGGGGCAGCATTTTTCCAGGAGGTGCCGGCTCATCCGGGGAAAGTCCGGGTTTTTTCTGCCGTCCGGGAGGAGCATGCCGTACGAAATCCCGCAGGTTTCGAGAACCAGGGCGTCGAACCGCGCCGGTTTCAGGGAGGCGCATTGTCCTTCTATGCAGTTGGGACAGCTTTTGCAGAGATCGTCCGCCCCCTGCACGAGGAGGATGGCAGCTCCCGGGGATTGTCCATCGGACCGGCCGCCCGGGGAGAGGCCCAGGAACGCGGACACTTCCGTCATCTTTTCTACAAAGGCAGGGCTGTATCCCTTTCCGCGAAAATTCTGCAGACACAGAAGATGGTGGGGGCGCAGGCGGACGACAGGCTGTGTCCTGCCGTCTGTATAGTCGTATGCCAGGGAGTTTGCTTCCATCATAAACGCTCCTGTCCGGTCTGCTTTTACTTCTTTATATAATATATAAAGATTTTTTGTTAAAGATTGATTAAAAAGAACCATCATAGAGATTTATGATTGATTTTTTCTTAAGTCCTGTAATGAAGGTTCATATAGAATCCGGGGGCGGGCTCTGAACGAGTGAGCGGAGTCCCGCCCTGCAGGCATTGTTTTATTGTACCAACTTATGCAGGTCCGGGGCAATATGAATTTTGGCACAGTTGCGGAACGCATAGCAGCGGACGCGAGAGCTGCGGACGCGAGAGCAGCGGACACAGGTGAGGACATGAGAGTGCGGATACGGTTGCGGATATGACAGCTGCGGATGTGCTGCTGATATCCGTTGACTTGGGGGAGACACCTGCTATAATGTATTTAGATAGATTTCTAAATAGAAAAACGTCGGGAGGCATTTGCGGGATCCGATTTTATCTGCGCCTGTTTCATATTATTGAGGGCGCGTGGCGGATATGTTGACTCAGGAGGCGGGAATGGCGTTTGCGGAGACCTTCAAGGCTCTGTCTGATCCGGTGAGAAGGCAGATTCTGGAATTGTTGAAAGAGGGTTCAATGTCGGCAGGGGAGATCGGGGCGCATTTTGATATGACAGGCGCAACGATTTCTTATCATCTGAAAGTATTGAAGAAGGCGGATCTGGTATTTGAGAGCCGCGAGAAAAATTTCATCTATTATCAGCTCAATGTGTCAGTCCTGGAAGAAATACTGTTGTGGATTTCTTCCCTGAAGGACCAGCCTCAGGCGGGGGATGAGGGCTGATGAACCTGTTCAGGAGGTAATCAGATGTTTGAAAATAATAGAAAAACTCTGGTCATAGCAAGTGTTTTGACAGTTTTGCCGGTTTTGGCAGGTCTGTTCTTCTGGAAACGTCTCCCGGATGTGATGGCGACTCACTTCGGGCTCAACAATGAAGCGAACGGCTTCAGCGGGAAACCTTTCGCAGTGTTCGGTATTCCCCTGTTTTGTCTTGTCCTGCTGTGGGTGGCTGCATTTATTACATCCAGGGATCCGCTGAGGCAGAATGTCAGTCCCAAGATCATTGGGCTCACCTATTGGATCGTGCCGGCGGTATCACTGGTCTGCGCCGCGGTGATTTATCCCTACAATCTGGGGCTCCGGATGGATATTTCCTTTATGATGGGGATACTGCTGGGGATCATGTTCGTGGCGATCGGTAATTATCTGCCCAAAACCCGGCAGAACCTCACCATCGGGATTAAGGTGCCCTGGACCCTGGCAAATGAAAAAAACTGGAATCTGACACACCGGTTCGGCGGATATTTGTGGATTGGCGGGGGAGTCGCTATGATTATTCTGACCCTGACCGGGGGCATGAAATCATCAGTTCTGATCTCGATCCCGATTATTCTGGCATTAGTTCCCTGTTTTTACTCGGCATGGCTCCACTATGTCAAAGGATACTGAATGCCGGGGAGGAAAAGGACCCTGGATCCCGGAGCAGAAGGAGAATATCGAATCCCGGAGAAGAGGGTAATTCCGGATTTCGGAGGCGGAAGGAGATACCGGATCCCGGCAGCGAAAGGGTAAAAAACCGGCCGGGGAGACAGAAGCTGACAGGGGAAGAGGACTGACAGGCGAAGATAAAAGGAAAGAAAGGGCATACCGGCATGGGACGACAGGAAAAAAGGGCGTTGAGGAAAAAAATCATCGGACTGATACTGGTGCCTTCTCTGATTGCGGCAATTTTACTGTCTGTGACAGAGAGCAAATCCGAAAAAGGAAAAAACCCGGGCGCAGCAGGCGGTGCAGGGCAATCCGCCGCGGAAGAATCCGGCGTGAATCAGAACGACAGCCTTCATGACGGCACCAAAGCCTCGGACCAGAACGGGGCGCAAGCAGGTGCCCAAAACAATGCAGATGCCGAAGATTTGAACAATGCCGAGGCCGCGGATTCGGAAAATGACGGCGAGATGGGAGATTTGTCCGAGGAAAATCCTGCCGGGGCAGGCAATGAGGGCGCGCAGGCGGAAACAATTGTCGTTGAATATGATCCTGTTCAGGAAATCTCTTTTTCGGAAGGAACGACAGGGGGATTTAAGCTTCAGCGCTCTGTTCCCGTGCAGATCGACGCAGCCATTCTGGGAGGAGAACAGGGGACCAGGTGCTGGTCAGTCTTTTTGCCTGCTGAAATAGCGGACCATCCCAGGATCGTTTTTTCAAAATATAAAACAGTCACTTTGCAGCCTCTCGGAGGGGGTGAGCGCCTCGGAACCGGGAGACTGGGGAGCAAGGCAGACAGTGCAGTTGAACAGGAGACAAAGACCCGGGACTATTCTTCGGGAGACGAGGTCACCGGTCTCACGAACGGAAGCGCCTTCCGTGTGCATATGACTTCTGAAGACGGGACCCGACAGACGACGGATCTCTATGTTTTTTCCTGCAAAGGAACCGCCTCCATGTATCTCGATACAAAGAGCGGCTCCATGGAAAAAGTGGATTCCGATAAGACAAAAGAAACATCCGAGGATGCACAGTTCGCGGTTTTCAGGGCAGACGGAACCCTGGATTCAGCGGGTGACTGCAGTGTCAGGGGCCGCGGGAACAGCACGTGGACTATGAACAAGCGCCCCTACAACGTGAACCTGGAGAAAAAACAGAGGGTACTCGGGATGTCGGAGTGCAAAAAACTCTGCCTGCTCGCCAACACATTCGACCCCACGAATCTCCTCGACCGGATCTCCTCACAGATCGCGCTGGCCCAGGGCATGCGCGACACTCCGGAGGGAGAATTTGTCAATCTCTACCTGAACGGAAAATATAACGGCCTCTACTTCCTGTCCCAGCGGCCCAGAACAGGCGGCAGTGTCAACATCAAGAAGCTGGACGATAAGATTCTGGAAGCCAACGGACTTCTGACGGAGGACCGGGAAGATGTTATGACGAGCGCTGACGCGACAGCGGAAGGCAGTGATGGCTCATCCGGAACAGGGCAGGGGAATTCGAATAAGAAAACAAAGATCAGGATTCCCAAGAGAGTCGCCCTGCACGAAACAGGAAGCAAGCTGAACAGATGGGCCTATAACTGGCCAAGGGAGCCCGAAAACAATACAGGAGGCTACCTCCTGCAGCAACATACCCGGTATCAGGGAGACGGCGGATGGTTCTCCACCAACCACAGACGTTTCCGGATCATGTCTCCCTCCTACCCGACTGTGGGACAAGCCAATTATATTGCGGAATATATGCTGTCGGCGGAGCGCGCCATTTACAGTGAAGACGGGACAGACCCTGAGAGCGGAAAGCATTATGAAGAATTCCTGGATCTTCCCTCCTGGCAGGACATGTTCCTTCTCGAGGAATACTTTGCCGAATGGGACGCGGAGAGGTGGAGCTTTTATGTGACCAAAGACCGCGATGATCCCCTCCTTTACTGCGGGCCTATGTGGGACTTTGACCACTCCGCGGGGCTGATGATCTACGGAAATTATCCGGAGACAGCTGTGTCCATGCTGCTTTTCAGGGACACAAGGCACGGCTGGCTTTACAAGCTGCTCTCCCACGATGAATTTGTCCGTGACCTGTACGCCTGCTGGACAGAACGCTTCTCCCCGTGTATTCACGATTACCTCGATAACAAAATAGAAGAGGAAATCGCGGCGATCGAGTCTGCTGCCTACATGAACAATATAAGACGCGCAAATGGCTACGATTATCGGGAAAAAACCGACACCCTGGTCAAATGGCTGCGGAGACGTCTTGCTTTTCTCGATGATTACACGGGGACAGAGGACGGCAAACCCAATTCCTCCAAGTACTGCCGCGTCCTGTTCGAGTTTCCCTGGGGCAATCTCTCCCATTATGTGATCAGGGGACAATCCCTTGACTACCTTCCCCTCGCCGGGTACGGCGAGACGCAGGTCAAAAGCCAGATCCAAAAAAACGAGATCGTCGGCTGGCAGGACGAAAACGGAAAAGAAATCAGTGCAGATATTGTGATCGGGAAAGACAGGACATTTACACCGATTTACAGACAGTGATCTCCGCAGGGACTTTGTAAAACAGCTGCAGGGGCATGATGGTTAACAAGCGGAGGAAACAATTCACAAAATGTAAACCGAAAATTAACTATGCGGTTGACAATTCGCCTTCTTATGTGTATTCTTCAATCAGTGCCGGTAAACCAAATGGGGGATATCCTCAGTTAAGTCAGCAAGGTTTAGCAGCAG
>JAUNEM010000095.1 GCA_030525515.1 Eubacteriales bacterium | reverse complement strand
TATTCTTCATCGCGGGATTGTACCCACGATGAAGCGAGTTTCCCTTTTTGCGCGCTTATCCCACGACTGAAGTCACGGGTATTGCGCGATGAAGAATAAAACAGCCCGTAACCGGCGCATCACTGTGTGATGTGACGCTCAGGTTACGGGCTGTTTTTTTACTACTGTTTTTTACACTCAAAATACGCGGCTGCAGCCGCAGGATGCGCTCTTACAGCGCTCCACCCATCAGCAGGCTGATCAGCGGATAAACATCATCTGGAATCCTGCATTATAATAGCTTCCGGGAACAGGAACCGAGACGAAATCACCATTTCCATTTCTTCTTCTGGTCACAATCCTCACATAATAGGTCTCATATTTCTTGAGGTTTTTGCGCTGGTACTTTCTGATTGTAGCGGAAGTCGCAGTTGCCTTCTTTTCACTGCTTGTGTTCCATGTCCAGTCGCCTTCTGTGGGATCATCTGTGCACAGATATACGTTGTAGCCGTTGCTGCCGTAGATTGGATTCCACTCCAGCTTCACCTTCATGTGATCCGAATTCGTGATCGTCATCTTCAGTTCTGTCGGCATGGGGACGATGTAAGCTGTATTTGAAAACTGGCTGGTCCTGACTGTCTGCCCGGTAGCTGGATCTACATAGAGAGCGCTCACTTTGACCTTGTAAACATGGTCGTCATCCAGATTCTTGATTGTGCAGGATGTGGAACTGGTACGGATGGTTTTAACGGCTTTTCCGTTTGTCAGAGTCACCTGGACATTATATTTGTTGGCGCCCGACACAGAATTCCATTTGATCTTGCAGGAAGTGAAACTGCTGTTGCTCCAGCTTGAGAAACGGCAGTTCCTCGGTGCTGAGAGCGGTGTTACTACTGCTGCCCCGGCACTGAACGTAAAAATTCCGACAAGCATGGCTGCTGCCAGAAAGCATGAAAGGTAACGCTTAATTTTTTTCATTTCACTCCTCCTTTAAATTATTTAGAAAAACATTGGTGAATTGCTTTAAAGGCAGATTCTCTGCCGCCAGACCGCTCCTCCATGAACAGCGGTCATACACAGTGGAATTCCCTCTCTTTCTACTTCATAATAATACCAGATTTTGCTTTTTTTATGAATACTCTGCCTGATATAAATATCCGAACGAGAATTATCTAAAAATCACAAATTTGCTATTTTCTGATTCGAAATATTGCAGATTGAAATTTTATTTTATTAAAAGTGAAATATGGTGTATGATATGTCAAGTACCCTTTTTACGGACCCACGATCCGGTTCCTTCCCGGGTATCACACAAGCCTGTCCGGGCGTTACACAATCAGCCCCGGATCAACGACCTGGATCAATCAGCACACAAGCGGAGGATTCCGACCTTTGGCACTCATTGAAAAAATACAGCATCCCAATGATATAAAAAAAATACCCCCGGAACAGTACGGTCGTCTCGCGGAAGAGATCCGGCAGTTTCTGCTTGAAAAAGTCAGCGTCACAGGCGGCCATCTCGCCAGCAATCTGGGTGCCGTCGAGCTGACCATGGCCCTTCATCTGGCACTCAATTTCCCTGAGGACAAAATTGTCTGGGATGTCGGTCATCAGTCCTACACACACAAGATCCTGACCGGCCGGCGCGACGGATTTGACCACCTCCGCCAGCTGGGCGGAATTAGCGGATTTCCCAAGCGGAAGGAAAGCGACTGCGACGCCTTCGACACCGGACACAGTTCCACATCTGTCAGCGCGGCTCTGGGCATGGTCCGGGCCAGAGAACTCAGAGGCGGAAGCCAGACGATCGTAGCAGTGATCGGCGACGGCGCAATGACGGGAGGGCTTGCCTATGAGGCGCTGAACAATGTGTCACGCCTGTCCTCAAACCTGATCATCATTCTCAATGACAATAACATGTCGATTTCCAGCAATGTGGGCGGGCTCCCGAAATATCTCTCGGAGATCCGCACTTCCACGGGATATCTGCAGCTCAGAGACCGCATCTATGATTCCCTGAACGACACCCTCCCGGCTGTTGTAAAGGGCATCAGCAAAGCCAAGCAGTCCCTGAAATCACTGATGGTTCCCGGCATGTTTTTCGAGGATATGGGTATCACCTATCTGGGTCCGATCAACGGCCACAATGTCCAGGATATGGTGAAGGCAATCCGCGACGCCAAGCGGGTGAACAAGCCTGTACTGATCCATGTATGCACCAAAAAAGGCGCCGGATACGGCCCTGCGGAAAAGAACCCTTCCCGCTTCCACGGTACGCCGCCTTTCAATGTGGCAACCGGCCTTCCACTGAAGCCCTCGAAAAAAACCACCTACACCGATGTCTTCTCATCGTCCATGCTGCATCTGGCGGAGACCTTCCCCACACTGGTGGGCATCACTGCCGCCATGGAGGACGGCGTGGGACTGCAGAGATTTCACACCCGCTACCCCAACCGCTTTTTTGACGTCGGCATCGCCGAACAGCACGCGGTCACTTTCGCCGCGGGTCTCGCAATCGGCGGCATGAAGCCGGTAGTCGCGGTCTATTCCACCTTCCTGCAGCGGGCCTATGATCAGATCGTCTGCGACGTATGCCTTCAGAAGCTGCCCGTGGTTTTCGCCATTGACAGAGCCGGCCTGGTCGGAGCGGACGGAGAGACCCACCAGGGTATTTTCGATCTCTCCTACCTGTCTTCCATTCCCGGAATGACCGTCATGGCCCCCAAAAACAGACGCGAGCTTTCCGATATGCTCCGTTTCGCCCTAAGCCTCGAATGTCCCGTGGCGATCCGCTACCCCAGGGGAGCCGCCTACGACGGGCTCCGGTCCTGCCGTGCCCCGCTTGAAATGGGCAGGGCTGAGATCATCTGCGAAGAGGGCGGCGTACTCCTGCTGGCGGTAGGAAGTATGGTAAAGACCGCGGAGGTTGTAAAAGAAAAACTGGCTTCCCACGGCATCAAAAGTTCCATCGCCAACGCGCGCTTCGTCGTGCCCATGGACACGGAGCTTCTGCGAAAGGCAGCGGACAAATACAGTCTGGTCGTGACCATGGAGGAAAATATCCGAAGCGGCGGATTCGGAGAGCATGTGGCCGCATGGTACGCGGAAGCCGGGCTTGAGATCCCGCTTCTGAATATCTCGATCCCTGATGCCTTTATCGAGCATGGTTCTCCGGAAGAGCTCTGCCGTCTGACCGGAATCGATGCCGACTCAGTCACGGACAAAATCCTGAAGAAAATGGGAGATAAATGATACCGCAGTCCGGGCTGCCCCGCATCAGAATCCCGGGGAATCCGGCCATCCCGCGGCATAAATCTCCCGGGTGTCCGGGCCGCCCCGCGGCATAAATCTCCAGGGCGTACCGACCGCGTACAACACAAAAAGACCGCGCAGGTCACAGGATGTACCCATGTACATCTTTCGACCTGTGCGGTCTTCTGTTTATTCTTAAGTTTTTTCAACTGTTCTCATGCAGCCCGATAAAGTGATTATGCCGCTTTCTGCAGCTTTCCTGCCTGTACCGGTCTGTACCGGCCCGGGCCGCCTTCTTTAAGCCTTATTTCCTTATTTAGACTTCTTTAAGCTTCCTTAAGCTTCTTTAAACTTCTTTACAGCGTTCCCGGAAAAAGGATGGTTCCCTGCAGCCAGATCACACCCTTGAAGCGCCTGCCGGGCTCGGGGCTTCCGTAGAGATCCTTATCGTTGATCGCGATTGGAAACTCAATCCCGCCGATCCTCACCGTGAGAATATGGATTCTGTCCAGTGTGTAGGGATTGCGCACCTGGCGGCAGGAGAGGATCTCCCCGAGTATATAATAAATGTCACATTCGGCCCCGGTGGGCATGAAAAATGAATCGACCAGCGTCAGGATGTCATCCTCATCGATCTTGGACAAAAGATCGGAATAAGTATCCATGTCCTCCATGGTGATCGTCTGCATCGCCTGCTCATCGCCGTCCCTTGCGTCCTCCAGAAGCTTTTTGCGGCGTCTGGCCCGGCTCTTGATCAGCTGCTTTTCATAGGGAGTCTTTTTCAGAGGGAGCACGACCGTTCCCTCCACCGAGAGGGCAGAGAGACAGACGGAAGTCCCCGGACAGGGCAGGTCCTCAAACCGGCTGAAACGGAGATAGTCCACCGCGTTCAGCAGGCGGAAAATCAGAGTCGTCCCGATCCGCATGTCGTCGCAGACGCCTGCAAAGGAGCGGTTGTCGATCCTCTCCTCCACAAAGACCTCTTCCATTGACGTCACACCCTCCGGAATCAGGAAGGGCTCAATTTCGCCCGACATAAAATCGTTTTCCTCGTCAAACGTGCCAGCCATGGAAAGACCGCAGCCGCCGGCGAGATCCATCCGGTATTCGGTCAGCAGCTCATTCTCGCGCTCCGGCAGGGAAGCCTGAGCGCGATGGGAAGATTTACTTTTTATATCATCGATCAGGTTCAGCCGGTCCAGCGCGTTCATAGGATCGGAGAATCCCACTGCCCTTAAATATTTATGCAAAAACAGTTTCTCCTGTCAGCTTTTTCAGTTTTTCGGAACAAGCTCGGTCATGCCGCCCATGTAGGGACGCAGGGCCTCGGGAATTGCCACAGAGCCGTCCGCGCGAAGGTTGTTCTCGAGGAAGGCGATCAGCATCCTGGGAGGCGCAACAACAGTATTGTTGAGGGTATGCGCCAGATACTTCTTTCCACCCTGGCCGCTCACGCGGATCTGGAGACGGCGCGCCTGAGCATCTCCGAGGTTGGAGCAGCTGCCCACCTCGAAATACTTCTTCTGACGGGGAGACCAGGCCTCGACGTCGCAGGACTTGACCTTGAGATCCGCGAGGTCGCCGGAGCAGCACTCAAGTGTGCGCACCGGAATATCCAGGCTGCGGAAGAGTTCGACCGTGTAGGACCACATCTTGTTGTACCAGTCCATGGATTCCTCGGGCTTGCAGACAACGATCATCTCCTGCTTCTCAAACTGGTGGATCCTGTAGACACCGCGCTCCTCGATTCCGTGCGCGCCCTTCTCCTTGCGGAAGCAGGGAGAGTAGCTGGTAAGTGTCTGGGGAAGCTTTTCCTCGGGAATGATCTGATCGATAAACTTACCGATCATGGAGTGCTCGGAAGTGCCGATCAGATACAGGTCCTCACCCTCGATCTTGTACATCATGGCATCCATCTCGGCAAAGCTCATGACGCCTGTGACGACACGACTGCGGATCATGAAGGGAGGCACACAGTATGTGAAGCCCTTGTTGATCATAAAGTCCCTGGCGTAGGAGATGACTGCGGAATGAAGTCTCGCAATATCGCCCATCAGGTAATAGAAACCGTTGCCTGCGACTTCGCCGGCGGCGTCGAGGTCGATGCCGTTGAAGCGCTTCATGATCTCTGTGTGATAGGGGACCTCGAAATCCGGAACAACAGGATCGCCGAATTTCTGGTTTTCAACGTTGCAGCTGTCATCGGGACCAATCGGAACGGAAGGATCAATGATCTGGGGAATCAGCATCATATCTTTCCTGACGATCTCATCAGCTTCCCTCTTGATTGCGTCCAGCTCATCCAGACGGCTGTTGTCAGCCACTTTGTCCTTGATCGCCTGGGCCTCTTCCTTCTTCCCCTGCTTCATCAGGGCGCCAATCTGCTTGGAAATCTTCTTTTTCTCCGCCCGGATGGAGTCTGCCTCCTGCTGCGCCGCGCGGCTCTTCGCGTCATATTCAATCACCTCGTCCACGAGCGGAAGCTTCGCGTCCTGGAATTTTTTCTTAATATTCTCTCTGACAGCGTCCGGGTTCTCTCTCAAAAACTTAATGTCAATCATTTTCTCTAAATTCCCCTTTATTAAAAGTACAGGTCTGAAGTTTCTGTAAAAATTGATTATAGCACGCTTTTGCCGTCTGCGTCACTGTAGATTTCGATCAATATAGCTTTTACCCGCACAAAACAGGCAAAAACAGCTAAAACCGATAAAACAGGCAAAGCTGATCCAGCAGGCAAAATTGTCAAACAGGCAAAGCTGATTCTGCAGGCAAACGGACAAAACGGCTGCGCTCACATCATTGTCAGCAAATCCACGATTTTCTCAAGATCCTCATTGCTGTAGAACTCAATCTCAAGCTTTCCTGCTCCGTTCCCGCTGTGGCGGATGGCGGCTTTGGTTCCGAGTGACTGCTTCAGCCTCTCTTCAATTTCCTTATAGGCAAGTTCCAGGGCCGGATCCTTCTCCCTGGCAGGTCCGGTCTTTCCGGCCTTTTGTCCCCCCGCCCGGTTTTTCGCGATTTTTTTGACCAGCTTCTCCACATCGCGGACACTAAGCTTTTTCTCATAGACCTGGCAGGCCAGCAGATACTGTTCCTCGCCGATCTCCACCGGAATCAGAGCCCTGGCATGGCCCATGGAAATCCGATTGTCCACCACCATCTCCTGGACGCGCTCATCCAGTTTCAGCAGGCGGACAGCGTTTGTGATCGCGGTTCTGGATTTGGATACCCTGGCCGCCAGGTCTTCCTGACGCAGTCCGAACTCATCCAGAAGTCTCTTGAAAGCTTTGGCCTCTTCTATAGGATTGAGATTTTCCCGCTGAATATTTTCAATCAGGGAAAGCTCCACGGTCTCCTGATTCGAATAATCCCTGATGATCGCCGGAATCTCCCGCAGACCCGCTTTGCGCGATGCCCGCCAGCGTCGTTCACCCGCGATGATCTCGTAGCGGCTTCCGTTTTTCTTGACCAGAATGGGCTGAAGGACACCGAACTGACGGATGGAATCCGCGAGCTCCTCGAGGGCTTCCTCCTCAAATTTCTGCCTGGGCTGGCTCCTGTTGGGATCCACCTGAGACAGACGGAGCATGCGGATTTCTCCCTGCTCTGTCGTCCCGGACTGTGACGGGATGGTAAACTGCCCTCCGGAAAAACCCGCGCCCGCGGCTGAAGCACCCATTTCTGATTCAGAAGCTGCTGCTCCTGTTCCGGAGATTACGGTACCTGCTTCGGATGCTGCCGCTCCCATTCCAGAAGCAACGGTACCTGCTTCGGAAACTGCAGCGCCTGCTCCAGCTGTCGCGCCCGCTCCGGAGATTGCGGTTCCTGCTTCGGAAACTGCCGCACCCGCTTCGGAGAATGTGGTGGCTGTTTCGGGAGCTGCGGTACCTGCTTCGGAAGCTGCTGCGCCTGATTCAGATGCTGCCGCACCCGCTCCGGAAGCCACGGTATCTTCAGCAGCTGCCGCAATTACTTCTCCGGCTGAGCCGGAGGAATTCTCTTTGCCCCCGCCACCGGAGTTCCGGTTCGTGTTCTCCCTGCGCGCCGGCGGAATCAGCGCGTCCAGCCCACGCCCCAGACCGCCATGTCTCTTTTTTGCCATTTTCTACCTCTTCATCTCTATCGTCGAATCAAACTGTATGGTGATAAAATTCCGGTAAAAAGCGATGCCTCTCAAGGCTGCACAGCTATCATCTCCTGAGCAAGCTTTTTATAGGCTTCCGCGCCGGCGGATTTAGGTTCGTAAATCGTGATGGGCTCCCCATAACTGGGCGCCTCCGCCAGCCTGATATTGCGCGGGATCAATGTCTCATAAATCCGCTGCTCGACATGCGTGCGCACATTTTCCACAACCTGGGCGGAAAGGTTTGTCCTCGCGTCGTACATCGTGAAGACGATTCCCTCGATATCCAGACTTGGATTGAGCCTCTCCCTGACGAGATTGATCGTGTGGATCAGCTGGCTCAGTCCCTCGAGTGCATAATATTCACACTGGATCGGAACCAGCACCGTGTCCGAAGCCGTCATGGCATTGACCGTCAGGACACTCAGAGAGGGCGGGCAGTCCAGGAATACGAAATCATAGTCGTCGCGGATAAAATCCAGGGCATCCCTCAGAATATATTCCTTCCTCTCAATGCCGATCAGCTCAATCTCTGCAGCCGCCAGATTGACATTGGCTGCGATCAGATCCAGATTCGGCACAACGTCCGGAATGATCGTCTCATTCACCGAACAGTCGTCCAGCAGCAATTCATAGATCGTGTACTCCTGGTTGTTTTTGTCCACGCCGAAACCGCTGGTCGTATTCCCCTGCGGATCCACATCGATAACAAGGACCTTTTTATTTAATTCAGCGAGCGAGGCTGCCAGATTGATCGTTGTCGTCGTCTTGCCGACACCGCCCTTCTGGTTGGCCACTGCTATAATTCTTCCCATATCCTACCTCGATTCTGTCTTTCTTCTGTCTCTTCAGGCCAGGGGCTCCTTTGAAGGAGTTCCGGCCTTGCGGGGATATTTTCCGGATGTGTGTTTTTCTTTTTTAATCTGGACCAGGGTCCTGTTGTAATCCGTCCCCGGAAGCTGGAAGGAGATTACCTGATCCACTTTTCCTCCGAGAATGGCTGCGGCCTTCTTGCCGTCTTCCATTTCTTCCTTAATGCGGTCCGCCTTGTAGGCAATAAAATAGCCGCCTTTTTTCACAAGAGGAAGGCAGTACTCGGCCAGGACATTCAGCCTGGCGACCGCCCTTGAGCAGGCGATATCATAATGTTCCCGCTTTGCCTCGATCCGGCCGAAATCCTCCGCGCGGGAGTGAAAGATCTGAACATTCCGCAGTCCCAGAAGCTTCACAGTCTCTTCCAGGAATTTGACCCTCTTCTGCAGGGAATCCACCAGCGTGACCTGAGCCCCGGGGAAAGCGATCGCGATCGGCAGTCCGGGAAATCCTGCGCCCGTCCCGATATCGATGACCGAGAGTTTCTCAAAGCTTCCCGGACCCACAAGCCCGACAATCGATAAACTGTCCAGGAAATGCTTGGTGTAGACGTCCGCTTCCTCCGTGATGGCCGTGAGATTCATCACCTCATTCCACTTGATCAGGTTTTCATAAAACTGCCGGAACTGCATGAGCTGCTCCGGGGAAAGGCTGATTCCGAATGCTGCCAGCTGCTCTGTGAAATTCTTCTCTGTATCCCGAAGCGCTGCTTCCATCTGTATTTTCTCCTCTGCTGTTTTTATCTGTTATTATAGAATTCTGTAACCGCCAGGAACGCGCCGCAGCGCGGAGACAGCCAGCCGCCTTCTTTTCCTCCGGCCCTCAAAAATGCCGCTTTCTACATCCTATCACAACCGATTTTTAGCGTAAACAACTACAGGGATGAAAAGACCTATAAAATAATTGCCTTTATTCCTCCAGCAGTTTCTTTAACAGCTGCTCCCTGTGATCGAGAAAGAGGGATGTCACCTGATAGCTGTCCGTCTCTTCATAGGAACAGGGATGAATGGGGCCGTCGTCAAAAGTCAGGATTTCTGCGTCCGGCATTCCCAACAGGATCGGGGAATGTGTCACAATGAAAAACTGCGCGCACGCGGCAGCGCACCGGTGGATTTCCACAAGCAGCGTCAGCTGTCGCTGGGGAGAGAGGGCTGCCTCCGGCTCATCCAGAAAATAGAGCCCGCCCGGCCTGAAGCTGTTCTGTGCCAGCGCCAGAAAACTCTCGCCATGCGACCTCTCATGATAGTGCTGCGGAATCCCTCCCGGCCCTCTGCTGTATTCCTCTTCCTTTGTGGCGACATTGTAGAAGCTCTCTGCTCTCAGAAAATAGCCCCACCCCGCCCGGCGGATTCCCCTTGAAATCCGGATGGCATTCCAGAGTTCCGAGTGCGAATCAAAAGTAGAAAAATGATAATTCCTCGTCCCTCCCTCCGGATTGAACCCGCAGGCGACTGCAATCGCTTCCAACAGGGTAGACTTGCCGCTGCCGTTTTCTCCGACAAAAAAAGTAACCGCCCGCCCGAAGTCAATCTGTTTCACTCCGCTGATCGCCGGGATTTCCCGCAGATAACTCGACCTGCCAATTTTATTCCAGTCGATCATCACGCTGTTGATCAGCTGTGCTTTTTTCATCTCTTTCAAACCTTCCCGACGGTAATTTCTCACAATCCTTCCCGGCTGTGGTTTCTTCCACCCCTTCCCCGCTGCGCTTTCTTCCAACCTTT
>JAUNEM010000289.1 GCA_030525515.1 Eubacteriales bacterium | reverse complement strand
TTTCTGACCTGTGCCGGGTTTTCCGCCAGTCTGTTCCTGACCTGTACCGGGCTTTCCGGCTTCCCGCTCCTGTGCTGTATATGGCTTTCTGCCTTCCGCCTCCTCCGCGTCGTAGTGCAGCATGGAGGGATGGAGATTGGAGTAGATTCTGGTGTCAGGACTCAGCTGCGCCAGCAGATTGATCCACACATAGCTGTCTTTTCCGACTGTCCCGAAGATCTCGCGCACCGCGAAGCCCTGGCGGACCAGTGCGCACGCCAGTTCAAAGGGATTTCCGTTCATCGCCTCCCCGATGGAGAAGACCGCGCCCGGAAATCTCTGCCGGAAGGTCTCTGCAGCCTGCAGGGCTTCCTTTTCCCATTTCTCATCCTCAAAGACCGTATCCAGTACCCGTCCGAGAGCCGCGTACTGGGCCCGGATCCTGTCAATCTGGTAAAACCTTCCGAGCTCTATAAAGGGTATCCCGAGGCGTTCCTGCAGATCGTAAGCCGCAGGACGGGCCTCCGGATTGAGGACAAGATTGAAATTTGCCTCCGCCATGGCCAGAAACTCGTTGTAATCCCCGCAGGAACCGATCTGACGGATCTTCCTGATCCCGGCCTGACGCAGAAGGGGGAAAAACTCGCTGCCCCGCTCCCCCTCCTCAACCGGGGCAAAAAATCCCAGAATATTTACGGAAGAAGCTTTCTTCTTCCGGGGTTCGAGAAGTTCATAGATCGACTGCCTTACGTGGACCATGGGAGGTTTCCTGCCCTCCCTGGTCAAAGCATACATATAGCAGGGCTGCACACGGACACCGGGCACCTTCTCCTGGGCCCGTCTGCAGATGCGCTCCATGTCAGTCCCGAGCAGAGCGTCCACACAGGTGATACAGATCATTACCACGCGCGGCCTGCGCCCGCGCTCCTCCAGCCCGCGGCAGATCTCCGCGACAGATTTGGGGATTTTCTTCAGATGCCGTCCGGTCACCAGGTCCGTCTGATCCATTGTCAGATAAAAAAAACGGTCCTCATAGCCGGGCATCCGGCTGATCGCGGAAGTGTTTCTGCCGCAGCAGCCCGGCGATACGATCAGCATGACAGAATCCGGAACCGCCAGACCCGCGCGCTTGACACCATACCCCTCTGCTCCGGGAGAATTGAAAGCCAGAGTCGCCGGCGAGCTGTAGATCAGATGTGTGTTGGAGACAAGCTCCCGCGGTATGTCGCCGCTTCCGCGCGCCGCCAGCTGCGCGGCCGTATAATATGTCGCTTCCATTCTTTGCATCCCTGTGGCTGTGACCTCCGTTTTTTCATCCGTTTTTTTCATTTATTTTTCCCGGCAGACAGCTTTTGGGCAAGCTGCAGAAACGTCCTGCTCACCTCAAGGCCGGGATCTCCCTCGATGGTGGTCATTCCCATGTCCTCGAACCTTGTAATATCATCGCTGCGGGGAATCTCACCGACGATCTCCAGCCCTCTGGAGTCCGCGAAAGCGCGCACTTTTTCATCCTCGCCCACCACATTCCTGTGGTTCAAAATGATGCCGCGGATCCTGGCATAACTCCTGTCCTCAAAATTCTCAACCGCGCTGGCGATGTTATTGGCAGCGTAAAGCGCCATTTTTTCACCGGACGTGACGATGAGGACCTCTTCGGCATATCCCTCGCGGATGGGCGCGGCAAAACCGCCGCAGACAACATCACCCAGGACATCGTAGAGGACAACATCCGGTTTCCAGGTCTCAAAGAGCCTCAGGTCCTCCAGGAGCTGGAAGGTCGCAATGATGCCTCTTCCCGCACAGCCAAGTCCCGGAGTAGGTCCTCCTGTCTCGATGCAGAGAATTCCGCCGAATCCAATGCGGGAAATCTCCTCGATGGACTCAGGATCCTCGTCCTCTTCCCGCAGATAATTCATCACAGGGCGCAGAGGTCTGCCGCCAAGCAGGTTGATCGTCGAATCCGCTTTGGGATCACAGCCGATCTGAATGACCCTTTTCCCGAGCGAGGCAAAAGCTGCCGCCAGATGGCTGGTCACAGTGGATTTTCCGATTCCGCCTTTTCCGTAAATTGCAATTTTGATCATAATAAAAGACTCCGTTCGTGTTTCGGACACGAAGGAGCCCTGTCAATTCCTATTCGAACACAATCCATAACCGCCTTCCGCATCTCTGCCGTCTGTCGTCCTCAGCCGGCCCCGGCTCAGCGCCGGACACCATGACTGCGGCGCGGCATGAACGCGCGTCAGACTGACAGATTTTTTACGAAGATCCATATGGAACGGACCTGGGCGGCAGGCTGTCAGAGCTTATCCCCCCGCAGATCCGTATGTAACAGATCTGACCGGCTGGCTGTCATGAAAGCAGCATCTCTGCGCAAAAACACTGAACAGAACAAAAAACAGGGTTTTCGCGAAAAGTGTTCGTAAGTAAACTGATCACATGAGATCTGTCCGGGGACAGTTCTCAACCGGCTCTTTCGGGTCGAAAATGCTTTAGCTGTATAAGCTCAGTACATATGCTTCCCGTCAGCAGAACAGCTGTAATCACAAATTGATGTAAATAACAAA
>JAUNEM010000094.1:5649-10077 GCA_030525515.1 Eubacteriales bacterium | reverse complement strand
TGTCGGTTAGTAAAGCCTTACCCCCTTCAGCCTCATTACATTATACACATTCCGCCGGAAAATGCACCTGATTTATCAGACAAATTCCCGCATATTTTCCGTCGGATTTCAGAACAGCAGAAGCGTCAGCAGATAGAGGACCGGCTGATGCAGCATATAAATCAGCAGGGAATGCTCTCCCATCCGGTTCAGCAGCGGAATCCGGCAGTGAAAGACAGGGCTTGAAAACCATCCCCTCCCCCTCATGATCTGATGAAGATAAAAACCTGCCCGGAACAAAAAGAACCAGGGAATCATGGAAAAATAGTCTGTTGAAAAAAAGTCCTTCATGGGAAATCCCACGGCTGTCAGGATCGCTCCCGGGATTCCCTCCGTGAACAGGAAAGCAGGCAGAATCAGGGTTCTGCCAGGCCACAGCTGCAAAAAGCCGCGGTTGACCCAGCGTGTGATATAAAACAAAAGACAGCAGACCGCAAAACCAATCAGGGCGGACGCTCCGCCTGCAGAGGATGGTCTTTCCTGCTCCGCCGGTTCTCTTGTCCATGTATTTACTGCGTTTTTGAGCAGGACCCGGTCCAGGACTCCGCTCAGGATCATAGCCGCCCCGAGAAAGGAAAGCACTCCGCAGAGCACCCGCTCATCATACATCAGGAAGACCGTGACCGCGCTCACGACAAGTCCCGCTGCGGTCACCTCAAGTCCTCTCCGGAATATGCGCTGGGAAAAGGGTACACAAAAACCCGAGAGCAGGATAAAGGTCCAGCAGATGCTCTGCTGCCAGAAAAAGCCCCCCGGACCTCTGTACCAGTCCTTCAGGGCTGTCATCCGTCTGCCTGTATCGGACAGGTAGAGAAAGTCCCACATCCAGTGGTAGAGAATCATGCTGACCAGGGTCAGCCCCCGCAGCAGATCGAGTGTCTCCAGCCTCCCTCCGCTTCTTCCTGATGAGGAAGCATGTTTTTTTCCATCAAAAGTCATATTCATTTCCTATGGGACAAATGCTAAAATAATGAAGGATACACTCCCGGAACTCCTCTCACAATGCAGAGGCATTTACTGTATTATCACAGCCGATTCACCAAAGGAGGGCTGACCTATGGAAATAGAACGCAAATGGATGGTAGACCGCTGGCCGGATGACGCCTCCGGTCTGACCCTTTTGGACGAACAGTATATGAGGCAGGGGTACATCTCTGTACATCCCACCGTGCGCATCCGCGAGGAGGCCGAAAAAGACGGTCCTGTCCAATATATCCTCTGCTTCAAATCCTCCGGAACACTTTCCCGCAAGGAGATAGAATTTCCCATCTCAAAGGAACAGTTCGCCCAGCTTGAGGACCTGATCGGAATCCCGCTCATTCCCAAGAGCAGACGCCTGTACCAGCTGGCGGACGGCCTTCGTCTGGAGGTCAATCTGGTCGACGAGGGCATGGAGACAGAGTTCATGTATGCCGAGATCGAATACAAGTCGGAGGAGCAGGCAATGGCCTGGCTTCCCTCCACCCCCTGGCTGGCCGCCTACCTGAATGACGACGTCACGGACGACCCCGGCCAGACTATGGGCGCCTACTGGGTTGCCACACGCCTGAACGGCAAAGACAATCTATGATAAAAATAAAAGACAATCCATGGTAAAGGGCAAAGATAATCCATAATCAGGGCGGTTTAGAAAAACCGGTCCGCCGGATTTTACCGATACCTGGCCATATCGCGGATCGCCTGCATATTCTCGAAAGCAACCGGGATTTTGAGTTCTCCCCCGTTTCCGCCCGAGGTCTCATTGGTGACGGATCCGTAGAGGATATACTCTCCCCGCTTTGCCTCGACCTTGCGGAGCTGGGTCACGGAAAAGACCGTGAAGCGCGGCTTTCCCATGGTCATGGAGACAGCCTTGTGGTAGACAATTTTCTTTTTATACAGTTCGATCCAGCTCTCACGATGAAGTCTTGTTTTTCCAAATGAGAGGAACCAGGCTGTCGGGAAAGCAAATACAGAGGGGATCACATAGATCACTGTGATGACGAGTATTATTTTCAGGACCGGTGCCGGCACCCTGCTCTCGCTGAGGACGCCTGCGTTGATCAGCCCCATCTCGAGCGCCGCCAGAAGCAGGCCCGGGATAGTGACCGCCATCGCCTTCCTGTAAATCCAGCCGTTTCCTTCGTCAAAAACATCTGAGTCATATTTGAGTGTCTGCATCCTCTTCCCCTCTCTGTTATCAATTTGATCCGGGAGCCTGCCCTCAATTCCTGCGGCTCTTTTTCGACAAAACGTTCAGATCCGTCCTTTTGGTAATCCTTCCGATGCCTGACCGGATGTTTGCTTCCATTGTCCGTTCAGCCCGATAATCTATCGGAGATTTGTCTGGCCGTTCAGCTCAATAATCTATCGGATATCTGTCCGTTTATCAACCGGAAACAAACAAAGCTGTCCTTCCCGCTATGCCCTGGATGTTATAAATCTTTCACACTCCTGCCAGCACGCTGTCCACAGCCCTGTGGCTCTCTGTCTCCTCATACTGTCTGGTGTAAAGCTGATAATAATATCCTTTTTTGGCCATGAGCTCGCTGTGCGTGCCCTGCTCCAGTATCTTTCCGTCCCGGACCGCCAGGATCACGTCCGCCCCGACAATGGTCGAGAGCCTGTGAGCGATCACAAAGGAAGTCCTGCCCCGGATCACCGCGGCGATGGCGTCCTGGATTGCCCGTTCCGTCACTGTGTCCACTGAAGAGGTCGCCTCGTCCAGGACCAGGATCCTGGGATCCGCCAGGATCGCCCTGGCGATCGACAGCAGCTGCTTTTCGCCGGTGGAAAGCATGCCGCCGCCCTCTCCCACCTCGCTGTCCAGGCCTTTTTCCATTCTGTTCACCACAAAATCCGCCGAAGCCAGCCGGAGGGCCTGCCGGATCTCCTCATCCGACGCGTCCGGCCTGCCGTATCTGAGATTGTCCCTCACAGTCCCCGAAAACAGATAGGGGGTCTGCAGGACATAGCCGATATTGCTGTGCAGCCAGAGCTGGGACCGCTCGCGGGCATCCCTTCCGTCGATCAGCACCTGCCCGTCCGTGGGCTCATAAAACCTGCAGGCCAGATTGACCAGGGTCGATTTGCCGGCTCCCGTCTCCCCGACGATCGCGACATTTCTGCCCTGAGGGACCTTCAGATTAAAGTGCTCCAGCACCATTTCATTTCCGTCCGGATACATAAAGGACACATCCCGGAACTCCACTTCCCCCAGCAGGGGCTCCCAGTTCTCTTTTTTCGCGTGAAAATTGTCCCCGTATTTTTCCACTACTTCCGGGGAGTCCTTCACATCGGACTCCTCCTTCAGCAGGGCCGTAAAGCGCTCTATATTGACCTGGATAGAGATCAGCGCCGACAGGGACGTGATGATCTGCTGGATGGGCTCCAGCATGCCCACCGCATAGGTCATGAATACAGACAGCGTTCCCACCCGGATCACACCCTCCATGGTCAGCACCCCGCCCCGCCACAGGACCAGGGCAAGCGCCAGAGAGGACAGAAAAGTGATTGAAGATGTGAGCACCGCGCTGTGCCTGGCGACCCGCACCGCCGTGCGGCTCATGTTTCCCGTCTCCTCCTCGAAGCCCGCTTCCATCACATCCTCTATGCGCAGGGCCTTGATACTGCGGATCCCGGTGATTCCCTCGTTGAAATTGCCGGTGATCCTGGAATTGATCTCACGCACCTGGCGGCTTCCCTTGAC
The DNA here is from genome assembly GCA_030525515.1 of Eubacteriales bacterium. Taxonomy (GTDB): domain Bacteria; phylum Bacillota; class Clostridia; order Lachnospirales; family Lachnospiraceae; genus CAG-791. The sequence continues at coordinate 6,350 of JAUNEM010000094.1, read as the reverse complement.
GATTTTTTTCTGATAATAAAGGATCAGAATCGATGCCAGAGGGACCATCACAAGCACATAGAAGGCAAGCCGGGCGTTGATGACCAGCATCATTGCCGCCGCCCAGATAATATAGGAGACATTCCAGACCACATCCATCATCCTCCAGGCCAGAAGCTCCCCAATCCTCTCCGTGTCGCTCATGGTCCGGGCGTGGATGTAGCCCACGCTGTTCTGATTAAAATAGGAAAAGGACAGGGTCTGCAGATGGGAGAAGGCGGCATTGCGCAAATCACGGTCGATCAGCACCTCCACACGCCCGCACTGGTAGAGACAATAATAATTGTCCAGCTCCTGCAGCACCATCAGCAGCAGATACAGGGCCAGAAATACCGGCAGCCCCTCCAGCGTACGCTCCGCCACGAAGTGATCCAGAGCCCAGCTGTTGAACAGGGGAAAGACGGAATCCGCCAGACTCGACAGAATTCCCAGTATAATCATCCATACGATCGTCCAGAGATAAGGACGCACATAAGGCAGAATCAGGGGCAGGCCGAAGAAGGACGCCCCGCGCCTTTTTTTATTCTTTTCCATATTTACTCAAGCTCCATGCCTGCCGGCCGCAAACCAGATATGATCATAGCTGCAATCGGTATTTGACATAATTCTTCTCTTATCCCCTAATAGTGCCTGAAAACGAGCATATTTTCAAGAATAAAGAA
>JAUNEM010000094.1:0-5549 GCA_030525515.1 Eubacteriales bacterium | reverse complement strand
CCCCATCTCCCTCGCGACGATCGGACTGAAAAAAATAATCTCCTGCAGGGTCTTGACATATTAAATTGCGAACAGTACAATGATAAAAATCAATTGTATGCAATATAATTTTGCGACAAAGATGACAGAAACAGTAAGAATACATCCAATAAAAAAATAAAACAGAAGAATAATAATAAAAGGAGAAAACAGATATGATCTACGATTACACAATCACAACAGGCAAAGGTGAAGAGCTCAACCTCTCCGATTACAAAGGAAAAGTCATTATGGTAGTGAATACAGCAACCGGCTGCGGCTTCACTCCTCAGTACGCACCGATCGAGCAGATGTACAAGGATTACCACGACAAGGGACTGGAGATTCTCGACATTCCCTGCAACCAGTTCGGCAAGCAGGCCCCCGGTACAGACGAAGAGATTCATGAATTCTGCACGCTTCACTTCAACACCACCTTCCCTCAGATGAAGAAAGCGGATGTAAACGGCGAAAACGAGCTGCCCCTGTACACCTGGCTGAAGTCCCAGAAGGGTTTTGAAGGCTTCGGAAAAGGTCCTAAAGCCATGATGATGAGCGGCTTTACAGCTGCAAACACAAAGAAAAACGGCTGGGGCAGGGACGATATCCAGTGGAATTTCACCAAGTTTATCATCGACAGGGAAGGAAACGTAGTCGCCCGTTTTGAGCCCACCGCCGACATGGCAGAGGTGGAAGCCTGCGTCAAGGCATTGCTGTAAGCAAAAGAAATAACTGACAGAATAATAGAAAAAATATAATAAAGAAACAGGCAAAAATATCAGATGAGAAAGGACAGAGATTCAAAATGAAAGTTGCTGTCAGATATTATACAAAAACAGGCCACACGAAGAAGCTTGCGGAAGCCGTTGCCGGGGCTGTCGGCGCAGAGGCTCTGCCCATCAGTACTCCTGTCAGCGAACCCGTGGATATCCTTTTTCTCGGGAACTCCTATTACGCTTTCAGCATTGATCCTGAAGTCCGGACTTTCATCCGCACGCTGGACAGAAACAAGGTCGGGCGGATCGTCAATTTCGGTTCCGCCGCTATGCTGAATTCCACCTGGAAGAAAGTGAAGGCGGAAGCGGATAAGGTCGGAATCGCAATGGATCAGCGCGAATTTCACTGCAGGGGTGAATTCAAGGCCTTCCATAAAGGCAGGCCCAACGAGGAAGATCTCGCGGCAGCAGCGGAGTTTGCGAAATCAATCGTCAGTGACTAAGACTTTTTTAACGGGAGCAGCATTACAATGATCATCCAGACCGGAAACCGCACTGATATACCGGCTTTTTACTCGCAGTGGTTCACCAACCGCCTGCGGGAAGGTTTTGTGCTCGCGCGGAATCCCTTCAACCCGGTTTCCGTAACCCGGTACAGGCTGGATCCGTCCGTCGTGGACCTGATCGTATTCTGCACGAAGAATCCGGGTCCCTTGCTGCGCCAAGGAGATTGGGACCTGCTCAACAGATATCATCAGTACTGGTTTGTGACGATCACTCCCTACGGAAAAGACATCGAGCCGAATGTACCTGAAAAGACCGAAGTCATGGAGTCGTTCAGATCACTCTCCCGCATTGTCGGCGCGGACTGTATGTGCTGGCGCTATGACCCGATTCTCATTGACGAGGCATGGACTGTTGAAAGACACATCAGGGAATTTTCCGCCATGTGCCGGAAACTTGAAGGAAGTACACATACCTGTGTGATCAGTTTCATCGATCTCTACGAAAAGGTCCGGCGCAACTTCCCGCAGGCGCGGACAGTCCCGTTTGAGACACAAATGGATCTGACTGCATCACTGGTAAAAATTGCCGCCCGCCATGGCATGGTCATAAAGCCATGCGGGGAAGACAAGCGGCTTGCCATTACCGGCGCGGACTGCTCCGGCTGTATGACGCAGAAGACCTTCGAAAAGGCGATCGGCCAGAATATAAATCTCCCGCCCAATCCCAACAACCGAAAGGAATGTGCCTGCTATATCACCAATGACATCGGCCAGTACAATACCTGCGGACACCTCTGCCGCTACTGTTATGCAAATGCCGATGCCGGGACAGTGCGGCGCAACATGAAGATGCACGACCCGGAATCCCCCCTGCTTGTGGGTCTGCCCAGGCCTGAAGACCGGATCCATGACGCCAGGCAGGAGAGCTGGATCGACCCGCAGATGAGGCTGGACTTATACTGATCAAAACTGAAAATATGCGGATTTGATAAATGTAATCGACCTGTACAGTCGCGATGAAAAAGCTGTTTTTCATCAGCAGCGGTACAGGTCGGTTTTTTTCTTCGGCGCGCAAGACTCGCGGACGAGTCTTAAATGAATCTTTTTCAGAGTTCTATTGGATCTTCTCCGGGATTTTTATTGAATCCTTTCCAGAGTTCTATTGGATCTTCTTCAGAATTTTATTGAATCCTTTCCAAAAAAAATGATTGGATTTTCTCCCCGGGTTCTATTGGACCTTTCCCCCGGTCTGCAGAGCATTGACGCGGCTGTAATGGCCGCCTCTGGCGATCAGCTGCTCATGGGTTCCATGTTCCGAGATCCTGCCGTTCTCCAGCACAAAAATTTCATCCGCGTGCTGCAGGGTCGTAATCCGGTGGGCGATCAGAATCACCGTAGCGCCGGAGATATTATTTCTCAGCTCCCGGCGGATCTGGGCATCCGTCTCGGCATCCACAGCAGAGAGGGAATCATCAAAAATCATGACAGGTGTGCGGCGCACCAGCATCCTGGCAATGGCGGCACGCTGCTTCTGACCGCCGGAGAGGGTGACACCCCGCTCACCGACGAAGGTATCGTATCCGTCCGCAAAGCGCTCCACCGTCTCATCCAGGCGGGCAATTCCGGCAGCCCTCCGGATCTCATGCATGCGGGCTTCCTCAGTCATGAGCTGCTCTTCCTCGGTCTCCGTGATCTCATCGCCGGGATTCCATTCCGGCTCAGGCATGGCAATCGCAATATTTTCCACCAGCGTGCGTGAAAAAAGATAGGGTTCCTGCTGCACCATTCCTATATTTTTTCTGAGCCATCCGCGGTCGATCGTGCGGATATCTCTGCCGCCGATCGAGATCCTTCCGCAGCCCTCCGGGAGCTCCCAGAGACGGTCGAGCAGCAGAGCCAGGGTCGTCTTCCCCGAGCCGGTCGCACCCAGAATGCCCACTGTTGTCCCCGCGCGGATTTTCATGGAGAGATCCCGCAGAACCCAGGGGCTGTTCTCATTGTAGCGGAAACTCACATGCGAAAACTCGATGTCCCTGTCCATGGGCACCTGATCCGGCGCGTAAGTAATTTCCGCGGGCAGGCTCTTCGTCAGTCCTGTCTCCTCCTCCGGAACCACGTTCATGATATAGCGCAGTCTGTCCAGCGAGACGCCCGCCTTGGACATATCCGCGATCACACGGCCGATTCCCCTGACCGGCAGAGACATGAGGGCATTATAGGACAAAAAAGCGATCAGCCCGCCCGCCGTCAGCCTGTCCTGCACACACAAAACGGCACCGTAGACCGCCACTGTCATATTTCTGACCGTGGCGATCACATTTCCAGACACCCAGAAGGCGGCCAGCACCCGCATCAGCCGGATCCAGTGATTGGTATAAAACTCATTCTGCTTTTCGAAGCGCTCCCGCTCGAATTGTTCCCGCCCGAATGTCCGCACTACACGGACACCCGTCAGATTCTCCTGGGTGATCGCCGACAGGCGCCCCTCCTCGCTGTCAACGGTCTCGAATTCATTTCCGATCAGCCCGTAAAAAATAAGCGAGCTTATGATCATGATGGGAATAAAAACCGCTGCCGCCAAAGTCAGCCGGGGCTGAATCGTGGCCATGAAATACAGGGACATAAAAACCAGGATAAAAACTCTCAGCAGCGAAGTCAGCTGTTCCGAGACAAAGATTTTGATCGTCTCTACATCCGATGTACAGCGCTGGATCGTGTCGCCCGTACTGTTCTCCCCATGCCAGGCATAAGGAAGCGACATGATATGACGGAAGAGCTGGTCCCTCATTCTTCGGACAAAGGTCTCGGCCCCTTTGGCGTTGCTGACCTTGAAACAATAGCGGCAGACCGCTCCCAGGGCAGCAGCTCCCGCGATGGCAAGGGCGGCAGCCCACAGATGAGCGCTCAGAAAGCCGGCGCCCCCGAAACGATTGACAAACCCTGCAGCCCAGCCAGGCACCGAGCCCGTATTTCCACCGATCACCGCATCCACCGTGAACTGAATCATCCTCGGAATGATCAGATCGAACAGCGCGACAAGACAGGCAAATACCGCACCTGCCAGAAAATACAGATAACTCCCCTTCAGAAAAAAGAGGATAAGACCGGTGTTCGTCTGAAAACGAAGACTCCTGTCCCTCTTCTTTCTTTCTGTGGTTTTTCCGCTGTCACCCATGTTCATCCTCCATCCCGGAAAGCCTGAAACCGCCCTGCGCATTTCCCGGGAACAATCACACCTGAAATCACACCTGAGATAAAAAATGCCTGTATCGGCAGTATCCTGAAGATACAGGCCCGATACAGGCCGCATTTTGTTCTGTCAATAAAGCTCTTGAATTATTTTTTTAAAAACATCTCTCCTGCATGGCGCAAAACCTGCCGGATCCCGCTGTCTGAAAAATCCCGCTCACAGCGAAGCCAGAGGCATCAGGCCAGAAGATCCTCGCCCGGTCCCATCATGGGGATATCCACAGCCACAGCATCCTCCAGATGGAAAACCATCATGTGATTGCCGGTCTTCTCATTGTAGATGTCCTTGAGCGAAGGCATGACCTCAAGCGCGGCAGCCTCATACTTGGGATCTGTATCGAAGACAACCTTACCGGTGTAACGCAGCCAATGGCCGTCGGGCTTTGAAGCAACGATCTCGACCTTGGGATTCGCCACCATCTGCTTATAGACATCCTTGAACTGACCTACGCCGAACATAACCTTTCCGTCCATTTCCATATGGAAACCCAGGGGACGGAGTTTGGGCTGGTCGCCGTCTGCTGTTGCCAGGAAAAACACGCCTGCCGCTGTCAGGAAATCATTAACTTTGCTCATTATTCTCCTCCTTGCATAAATCTGTCACCAGGCCTTTGCCTGCGGAATTACGAATACTGCCTTTTATTTTATCCTTATTTATCTGTCACTGCAATACACAAGAATGCAGGAGAGTACAGCAGAGGGAGGGGGACAAGGGGGCGGGGAAAGGGTCGGAGACAGGTTCGCAGACAAGCTCCGAACCTGTCCCCGAACCGCCCCTTCCTAACCGTCTCCTTCCCCCAAGAACTGTCTCCCGCCCCGGACTTGATTCACAATCCCGAATCAGGCTGTGATGTACCCACGGACGACTTCGTCGGCCGGGGCTTCGCGAGACTGACCAGCCTCGCAGGGTCAACACATACCCTCTATCCCCTGTTACAGGGATTACTTTTAAGATGCCTTCTTTTTGATTTCAGCTTTCTTCTTCGGGAACGCTTCCTTCAGTTCCCTTCTCCTCACCGCGCGTGCGAAATGCCGCTTCCGGCTCTTCCTTCCCGGGCGG
>JAUNEM010000288.1 GCA_030525515.1 Eubacteriales bacterium | reverse complement strand
CTGAACATCGAGAAGCTCCTGAGCATCACGGACAATATCTTTATCAATAAATGGAAAAAAGGACCGATGGGTCTCCTGGACTATGCTTCCATGCACAAGAAGGCCAAGGAAGTCATGGCTTCCCTGGGCCAGGACGTCGATCCCACAAAGCCCGCCGGAAGCTTCGGCATGGGCGTACAGCAGATGATCGAGATCGCCAAGGCGGTCCTGATCGATGCCAAGATGATCATCATGGACGAGCCCACTTCCTCTCTGGGTGAGAAGGAAGTCGAGCAGCTGATGAAGACCTGCCGCGAACTGAAATCACGCGGTATCGGCATCGTCTTCGTCTCCCACAAACTGGAAGAGCTCTTCGAACTGTGCGACCGCGTGGAAGTCATCCGCGACGGCCAGTACATTGATACAAGAGACATCAAGGACTGGACCAATGATTCCCTGATCGCGGCTATGGTCGGCCGTTCACTGGATAACCTGTTCCCCAAGGAATTCGGCGTCAAGGGCGAAGTTGCCCTGAAGGCTGAGCACCTGGAAGAAGGCGGCGTCCTGCACGATGTCAGCTTCGAAGCATACCGCGGACAGGTATTGGGCTTCGCAGGTCTGGTCGGCGCGGGCCGTACAGAGACCATGCGCGCGATCTTTGGCGCGGACCCCCTGGACAGCGGCAAGATCTATATCGACGGAAAAGAAGTGACGATCAAGAACCCGGGCCAGGCCATCAAGGCCGGTATCGCGTTCCTGACAGAGGACCGGAAGGGCCAGGGTCTCGTACTCGCGGAGTCCATCCGTAACAACCTGATCCTCGCCAACCTCAAAGGATTCTGTGACGGTGCTTTCCTGAACCAGAAGCGCATCATGGAGAAGGGCACAGAGAACATCGAGTCCCTTCGTATCAAGACCCCTTCCATCGACGAGATCGTCGGACAGCTCTCCGGCGGTAACCAGCAGAAGGTCGTCATCGGTAAATGGATCAACACAGACGCGGAGATATTCATCTTCGACGAGCCGACCCGTGGTATCGACGTCGGCGCCAAGATCGAGGTTTACAACGTCATGAACCGCCTTGTCAAGGAAGGCAAGTGCGTTATCATGGTCTCCTCTGAAATGCCCGAGATCCTGGGTATGTCCGACCGCGTAGTCGTTATGCGTGAGGGCGTGGTGAAGGCAGTTGTCGAGCGCGACAGCAAGCACTTCAACCAGGAGAGCCTTATGAAAGCAGCATGGGGCGGCACTTTGGATGATTGATCATCTGAAGACAAGGAGACAGGGGACGGTTCTTCGTCTCCTCCTGTTTCGCCAGATTCGAGGCACCTGTGCCCCGATGACCCCATCTTCTTCACAGTTACACCTTACCGGTGATATAGAAAGGAAAATCAGATGAAAAATAGTAAATTAGGCGGCTTTTCCGCGTATCTCGGTACGCTGGGCGCGCTGGTTATCCTCTGCGTCGTCCTGACGATCGCAACTCCCAACTTCCTTACCTACAATAACCTGATGTCTGTCCTGAAGCAGACCACTTTCACAGCTCTTCTGTCCACAGGTATGCTGCTCTGCCTGATTACGGCAGGTATCGACCTTTCCGTCGGCGCCAACGCGACATTCTGCTCCTGTATGTGCGGTATGCTTGTCAAGGGCGGCATGACAAACCCTGTATTGCTGATCCTCATTGCCCTGATAGCAGGCACTCTCATCGGCCTGATCAACGGCACACTGCTGACCAGACTTCACCTGCCTCACCCCTTCGTATCCACCCTTGGTATGAAGAACTTCCTTTGGGGCGCATCCCTTCTGGTCACAGGTTCCCAGATGATCTCCGATTTCCCCAGCGGTGTCATGGCTCTCGGTTCCGCTACCGTCGGCGGCTTCCCGATCAGCTTTATCGTTGTTGTCATCATCTACATCCTTATGCACATCCTGCTGACCCGTACAGCTCTCGGCCGTTCCATCTACTGCGCAGGCGGTAACATGGAAGCTACCCGCCTTTCCGGTATCGACGCAGCAAACGTTCTGACATTCTGCTATGCTCTGTCCGGCTTTATGGCAGCGGTCGCAGGTATCGTCTCCATCGGACGTTCCGGTATCTGCAACGGCGCGAACGCGATCCAGCCTTACGATACTGACGCTATCGCATCCTGCGTCATCGGCGGCGCATCCTTCATGGGCGGTAAAGGTACAATGTTCGGTACCATCATCGGCGCTCTGGTCATCGCAACCCTGAGAAACGGCTTCACCCTTCTGTCTGTTAACTCCGCAGTCCAGAACATGGTCCTCGGTCTTGTTATCATCGGCGCGGTCCTGCTCGATGTCACTCGTGAGGCCATGGCTGCCAAGGCCCGCCGCAAAGAGGCAGGCGCGAAGGTCTGATATTCATTCGGGCGTGCGATCGCCTAAGGTCCGCCGCAAAAGCAGCAGACAAGGGATGATACAATTTCTGAGCGCCGGGCACTAATGCGCAAAAAATGCTCTATAAGAAATACATGTGGCAGGGGCAATCCCCTGTCACATGTTACAAAAATGCTGTTTCGCGGACCTGACATCCTTTTTGAAGCGGCTTTGGAGTGATTACAAAGCGGTTCC
>JAUNEM010000287.1 GCA_030525515.1 Eubacteriales bacterium | reverse complement strand
AACCCTCTCGTGTATAATAGTTTTACGCCCCTCTGTTTGCAAATCTGTTTAACATGTATTTTACTGCATTTTTCTTTGTTTTTCTTTATTTTACTCAATTTTTTTAAGCATTTCGTATGTTCGCCAAGAATATGTAAAAATGACAGTTTGCGTCAGTTCGTTATAGGAACCCGCAAAGACAAATCGATCGTATATTCAAGACTCGCTCGCGAGTCTTGCGCGATGAAGAATAAAGCAAAATTATTTTTCCTTTTTATACGGTTGCATTCTGAAAAGAGCAGTGCTATATTATTATGTAGTTTTAAAAACCACATCTTGTGTTTTTAGATTAACTATATGTGTTAATCCTTACATATCAATATGAAAGGAAGGATCAATCTGTTATGACGGTAAAAGAGTTGAAAAAGTTTTTTAAAGAGCATCTTGTTCCCTCCCGTCTTTATAATATGAAAGGCGGACATCACAAGAACCGCATCTGCATCAATTCCAATAAGGAAGGCTGGGAAGTCTACTTCAGTGAAGGAAAAACCAAAATCGGTCTCATGCGCTTCGCGACAGAAAGTGAAGCATGCCAGCGAATGAAGGAAGAAGTCTGCAAGGTCATGGAACAGCTCTACGGTCTGAGCTGGAAGGGCCTCGCATAACTGCTCCCCTGCTCTTATAAAAGCAAATAGTGCAAAGATGTATTACGGACATAGAACGGCAGCCTGACGGCTGCCGTTTTTCTATGTGCAGTCTGTTATTCAACTCGAGATGCGGCACGATCTGCTTGAAGACTTGCAAAAGAGCACTGCCCGGTCGGTCTTTGCCGGAGCAGTGCTCTCTTTATACGTTCATCCAGTATAGATTATATGGCTCACACTACTTATTCAGAAAAACCGCAGTTTTTTAACCGTGGTATGAGCCTGTCATCAGGGGACAAATGAATTACTTATCGTTGATAGCTGCCTGCGCTGCTGCAAGTCTCGCGATCGGAACGCGGAAAGGTGAGCAGGATACATAGTCCAGACCTACCTTATGGCAGAACTCGATGGAAGCGGGATCGCCGCCGTGCTCACCGCAGATGCCAAGGTGGATGTCAGGGCGGACCTTGCGGCCTTTCTCTGCTGCCATAGCGATCAGCTGGCCTACGCCGTTCTGGTCGAGGTGTGCGAAGGGATCAGACTCATAGATCTTGCTTGCATAGTAATCCTGCAGGAACTTGCCGGCGTCGTCACGGGAGAAGCCGAAGGTCATCTGGGTCAGATCGTTGGTTCCGAAGCTGAAGAACTGAGCTTCCTCGGCGATCTCGTCTGCCATCAGAGCAGCACGGGGGATCTCGATCATGGTACCGACCTTGTATTCGATATCGGAATTCATCTCAGCTTTGACCTTCTCAGCGGTCTCGACGACAGTCTTCTTGACAAATGCAAGCTCTTTCTTGTCGCCTACCAGAGGGATCATGATCTCGGGAACGATATGATAGCCTTCCTCAGCGTTGACTTCGATGGCTGCTTCCATGACAGCTCTGGTCTGCATGCGTGCGATCTCAGGGAAGGTGACAGCCAGACGGCAGCCGCGGTGACCCATCATGGGGTTGAACTCGTGCAGAGCGTCGCAGCGTTCCTTGACTTCCTGTACGGAGATGTTCATGAGCTTGGCCAGATCTTCGATCTCGGGCTCAGTGGTGGGAACGAACTCGTGGAGCGGCGGATCCAGGAAGCGGATGGTGACCGGACGGCCTTCCATTGCCTTGTAGATGCCCTTGAAGTCACCCTTCTGGAAGGGGATCAGCTCATTGAGGGCAGCCTCACGCTCTTCTGTTGTATCGGAGAGGATCATCCTGCGGATCTTCGGAATTCTGTCAGGGTTGAAGAACATGTGCTCGGTTCTGGTCAGACCGATACCTTCAGCGCCCATGCGGACTGCGTTTGCTGCGTCCTCGGGAGTGTCGGCGTTGGTGCGGACTTTCAGCCTGCGGGCTGCATCTGCCCATGCCATGATGCGCTGGAAGTTGCCGCTGATGGAAGCTTCCACAGTCTGGATGTCGCCCAGATAAATCTTACCGGTGGAACCGTCGAGAGAGATGTAGTCACCCTCTTTGATCTTGTGGCCGCCGAGCTCGATGTACTTGTCTTCTTCGAAGACCTTGAGCTCGCCGCAGCCGGAGACACAGCAGGTGCCCATGCCGCGGGCAACGACTGCAGCGTGGCTGGTCATGCCGCCGCGCATGGTCAGAACGCCCTCTGCGGCGTGCATACCCTCGATATCCTCGGGGGAAGTCTCCTGACGGACCAGGATGACACGGCTGCCTGCAGCGTGTGCGGCAACAGCGTCGTCAGCGTTGAAGTAGACACGGCCTGCAGCTGCGCCGGGGGATGCCGGAAGAGCTTCGCCGATCTGCTCGCCGTTCTTAAGAGCGGCAGCGTCGAATACGGGGTGCAGAAGCTGATCGAGAGACTTGGCTTCGATTCTGCAGACTGCTTCCTCGGGGGTGATCATGCCTTCATCAACGAGATCGCAGGCGATCTGGATTGCAGCGTGCGCGGTGCGCTTGCCGTTTCTGGTCTGCAGGAAGAAGAGCTTGCCTTCCTCGATGG
>JAUNEM010000093.1 GCA_030525515.1 Eubacteriales bacterium | reverse complement strand
GGCAGGATTCGATAACCTGGCAGGATTTGATAAACAACCAAATCAAAACTGATCCGGATTAAAAAGATAAAAAATTAAAAGCGCGATGGAGTGTTACCGGTCATTCGACCGCTTCTCTCCACCGCGCTTTATTTTTATTTTAAATCATTTTTTGCGGATCCGGGAAGATCCTGTCCGCAAAGATCAGACGAAAGATCAGATTTTGGGAAGCACGTCCTTGAGTCCGCCCATGAAATCTCCGTCAAAGTACTCAATCTTTCCGTTGTCGCAGGCCGCGGTCATGGCGGGATCGATCGGGATGCGGGCAACCACAGGAATTCCCTCTGCCGCTGCAGTCTCATCCACGTGGCTGTGGCCGAACATGTGAATCTCTTCGCCGCAGTGAGGACATTTCACATAGCTCATGTTTTCAATAATACCCAGGATCGGGACATCCATCATCTTGGCCATGCCCACTGCCTTGCGGACGATCATGCTGACCAGGTCCTGAGGTGTAGTGACAATGAGAATGCCGTCCACAGGAAGCGCCTGGAAAACTGTGAGCGGAATATCGCCGGTTCCGGGAGGCATATCGACGAACATATAATCCACATCGCCCCATGCGACGTCTGTCCAGAACTGCTTGAGGGCGCCTGTGATGACAGGACTGCGCCAGATCACAGGCTGGTCTTCCTTTTCCATCAGCAGGTTCATGGACATGACCTTGATACCGGTGATGGAATGAGCAGGGAAGATGGTGGTATCGTTTGCGGTGAGGTCATAAGGCCCTACTCCGAACATCCTGGGGATGCTGGGGCCGGTAATATCGGCATCCATGATGGCCACGGAATTGCCCTGACGTGCCGTCCAGAGCGCGCTCAGGGCTGTGACGGAAGACTTACCCACGCCGCCCTTTCCGCTGACGACTGCGATCATTTTTTTGACGCGGGAGCCGGGATTGGGATCGACTTTGAAATTGGGCTGGGGCGGAGCCATCTTCCCGGTATTCGACTTGGGTTTGTTTTCATTGCTCATGATTCAGGTTCTCCTTTCGGTTTTGCAGATCTGGTGAAACATATTTTTTCACTGTAAACTACAGGGTATTTGGTTTATAATACAAAAAACACCGGGGCTCGCCCCGCCCGTTCCCACCGGGCGATCCGGACCAAACCCCGCTGCAGAATGCGCACCGTTCTATCATAACGAAAACGACCTTTTATTTCAACTTGTTCTTTCGCTCTGCAGCCCGCTGCGGCAAGTCTTTACCGCGTAGTATGTACCGCGTACCGCGTGCCTGAATCAGGCAGAAGATCAGCGCAGCTGAAGCCCGCCGCGCCGGATCCGATCCGTTTTTTAACCGGAAGGCTGAAGCCGCGGGTTCCCGCGTGATGAAGAGAAGAATAAAACTGAAAGGACCATATATTTATGGACGACATCAATATCGCCATGCTCATTGACGCTGACAACGTCAGCTCACGTTATATTCCCGGAATTCTGAGCGAATTGTCAAAATATGGAAAGATCACTGTCCGCCGCATGTACGGAGACTGGTCCCAGGACCGCCTGCACTCCTGGCTGAGCCGCGCGTCCGGTTACTCCCTGACACCCGTCATGCAGCCCAACAACACCCCCGGCAAAAATGCCTCTGACATCGGACTGATCATCGACGCGATGGACATCCTCTACACCGGAGATGTACAGGGATTCTGTATCGTCTCGAGCGACGGGGATTTCAACAAGCTCGCCACACGTCTGCGCGAGGCGGGCAAAGTGGTCATCGGGATGGGGGAGAAAAAGACTCCCGAGTCTTTCCGTGTCTCCTGCGAGCGCTTTTTCTTCCTGGATGTCATCAACGGGAACGACAATGATGAAGATGAGGCCTCCTCAAACAAACGGACCCGCAGCTCCCGCAAAAAGAGTGCCCAGCTTCCGGCACCTGTCAATTACTATAACAGCCCCGGATTTTCCGGCAGCTCCGGGAGCCGCAGCAGCGGATCCGGGAGTTCCTCAGGAAGCTCAGGGTCTTACGGAAGTATGTCGGGTTCCTCCTCTTCCGAAAGCGGTTCCAGAAAGCGCCGGTCCTCATCCTCTTCTTCCGACTCCGGATCCTCCTATTCAGCTTACACCGATAGTCCGGATTCCTTCCTCGGTGAAAACAGTTACGGGTACAGCAGCGAGCAGGAGGGAGAAGACGAGGTTCTCTTCACTCCTCCTGAGACAATCGAGGCAACGATTGTGAAGATGATCGAGGACAACAGCGCGGAGGGAAAGGAGACCGGTCTGGGTGAGATCGGCTCCCGCCTTGTCAAGATTTTCCCCGATTTCGATATCCGTAATTACCACTACAGCAAACTGTCCGAGTTTCTCAAGGATCTTCCATCGCTTTTGGTCGAAAACCGCGACAATGCCGTCTGGGTATCCCTGAGCAGTTCCCCGGACTCTGACATCGAGAGCCAGATCCTTCGTATTTTCGAAAGCCATCACACCGATGACATGTATATCAGCGCGCTGAAAAAAGAACTCGGCGAGATCAACGACAAACTCGATGCCACCATCCGGCAAAGCGGGGTGACGCGCTTCTCCGTCTATCTCAACAGGATGATTCCGTCAGTCCAGGTCAACGGACGGCACGTGATGCTCCGCAAGGATAATTGATCCGCGGGATTCCTGTTTCATAAATAATGACCCCCTGCACACCGCGTGCCGAATCGCAGACGCTGTGCAGGGGGTTTTACTGTTTTCGCGCCCGGAAGGGCGCTTTTTTTCTTCATCACACATCACACAATATTTGTGATCTCTAAAACGCGGCTTCTGACCATATGGAGGCCAATTATGAAGGTCAACAATTGAAGGTCAATATGAAGGTCAACAATATAAAGGTCTGTATGGAGGTCACTTCACAGCCGTCACGGGGTCAGGAGGCAGGGTCTGCAGAAGAGTCCCTGACTCAGATCTCCACGCCCTGGGCGTGAAGGAAGCGCTCCACACGTGCCCAGTAGGTCTCGGGGTCTACGATGACCGCCTTCTTGTGGTCCGCCCCGGGGATCCACAGGAAAGCCTTGGGGCAGGAAGCGGCCTTGTAGAGACGGGGCATCATCTCCGCGGGAATCGTGTGGTCCGCCTGGCCCTGAATAAAGAGAGTAGGAGTATGCGAATGCGCGACCGCCTCCACAGGTGAAGCCTTGGCAAGATCATAACCTGCACGGACAAGCGTGACCGCCCGGAGAAACTCCATCATGACAGGTGCCGGTATCACGGCATTATCCTGCTTTTTATACAGGTACTCCAGGGATTCCAGAGCTGTGGTATAGGAGGAGTCCGAAATGGCAGCCCTGACCTGGGAGGGCAGGGAAAGGCCGGTTGTCATCAGGACTGTCGCCGCGCCGAGGGAAACTCCGTGAAGGACGATCCGGGCATCCGGATCCTTCTGGATGATCCAGTCCAGCCAGCAGAGCAGGTCCCTGCTGTCGTCATAGCCCATTCCGATATAATCCCCGTCGCTCGATCCGAACCCCCGAAGATCGGGAAGAAGCACATTCATGCCGTAACGGTCCCGGTAAACGGACGCAAAGAGACCGACCCCGAAAGAGGAACCGGCGTACCCGTGGACACAGACAGCATAGCGGTGGCAGTCAGGGTCTTCCGAGGGAATCAGATTCGCATGCAGCTGAAGGCCGTCATCGGCGCGGATGTAAATATCTTTGCGCCCGGGATGGCCGGCAGCCCACTTGCGCCCTTCAATATATTCTTTTCCCTCGTTTTCCGCTTTCGGATTCTCTTTCTGCCTTTTGGGTACGAGGGCAGTCTTATAAAAATAGTTGGAGGCGCCGACCAGAGTTCCCGCTCCGACGCAGGCAGCGGTGAACATGGCAGTTTTTGTCGCCCCGCGGATTCCTTTTCCTATTTTCGCGGACAGGCTCTGTTTTTTTCCGGCCTCTCTGCGCTCTTCCTCCGGGCTGCTGTTCTCTTTTTTGCTCATATTCCTTTACCTCTCACATCTCGTGTATCCGCACTGTCACCGTCAGGGAAAAGCGGCTTCCCCGGCTTCCGCTCCGCGCGTGAATACTGCCGCCCATTAATGTGGCAGCCTCCCGGGCAGAAAACAGGCCGGACTGCAGGGGTTCCTCTGTCCCGGCAGACATTTTGGTCTCAAATAATGTCTGCATCTCTCCCTCTGAAATGCGTGTTCCGTTGTCATCGATCCGGAAATGCAGATTGACAAGGCCCTCCGAGGGGCGGTCGGCACGGCAGCAGACGGTGATGGTTCCTCCCCTGCGTGTGCGCCTGACAGCCTGCTCAACCAATTCGCAGAGCGCCCGCTGCAGCATGGATCCGAAACCGGACACCTTTTCAGGAAGCGCGCTGTCATGACAGAGGCGGAGGGAAATTCCTCTTTTTTCACACTCCATTCCCTCGAAAATCAGGACACTCTGGAGGCATTTCTCAGGCGAAAAAGGCTTTTCCTTCAGAAGTCCCTCAGCGGGAGAGGCCGCCTCCAGAAAATCGCTCATGACCGCGCTGATATTTTCCCTGCTGCAGGGTGTTGAAAATCCGGGCGAGACCTGTCCTTCCCCACTGTATGCCGGGGAAGCAGAGGAATCCGCATCGCGGAGAAATGCATCCGCCCTTTTGTATATGTTTGTCAGGGCATCCGGCTTTGGAATCCGGAGGTCTGCCGCGCCGGTTCCGGCAATGCTTTCCTGCCCCGGATCATGTCCCTCGACATCCATCGAGGAGAAGATGGTCAGAGGCTTTTCCGTCGTCATCCAGTCTCCCGGCCGCTGTTTAAGTTCTGTCTGCGCGGCGATCGTTCCGGCTCCGGCCTGCATTCCATTTGCGGCGGCTCCGGATGACCTGCCGGAAGCTGATGTTCCGGCCGCCATTCCGGCAGAAGCTCCCGCTGAGATTCCGGCGGCTGCGGCTCCGGCCGGTATTCCGGCTATGGCTCCGGATGTCATTCCGGCAGCGGCGGCTCCTGCTGCTGCCTGAACCGCTGCGGCGCCTGCCGTCATATCCTTTGCGCGCACTGCGTCCATCTCCATCAGTTCCGGCAGCGATTTGCTTCCCTTTCGGATCTGTTCCTCCAGCAGAAGGCGGCGTGCCCTCTCATTCTTGAGTTCAGCCTCCAGAATGCGGCTTCTCTCCTGGGCTTCCCTCAGCTGTTCCTCGAGCAGCCCCCTCTCATCCTCGGTCCGGCGGGCTTCTCTGGCCGCCTTTTCAGCTGCGGCCTGCGCGTCGCTGACTCTTTCATCCGAACTCTGCTGTGCCCGGCTGATTTCCTCTTCTGCCGCAGCCCTGATCTCCCGGATCTTTTCATCCGCCTCCCGGCGGATTCTCCCGTTCTCTTCCTCTGCAGCCGCTTTTGCCTCCCGGACCTTTTCATCCGCATCCCGCCGGGCTTTGGCGGCCTGCGCCTGTGCCTCCGCTACTTTATGGTCTGCCTGCGCCTGATAATTCCGTATTCTCTTTGAGGCATTCGTCTCGGACCGCTCGAGTTCCGCCGCCATCTGTTTCTGTGTCGCCCTGGACTCGTCAAGCTGGCGTGCCATCAGGGCACAGCGGTTCTTTTCTTCAACAAGCTGATCCTCAATCCGGCTCATCTCCCTGCCGAGATTTTCCTTTGCCGCGGCAAGCTCGCTCTTCAGCTCGCTCTGCCTGCGGGCCGCGTTTTCCTTCGCTTTTTTCAGATCCGCGCGGAGCTGTTCCTGCCCCGCCCGTCCCATTTTCATTGCGCGGTCCACTCGCTTTTCCGTATCCCGCTGCTGCTCTTCGCGGTCGTAGTAGAAAAGATACAGCCGCATCGTTCCGTCCTGATTCTGGACCCTGCGCGCCGCAAGTTCCACCCGCAGCGACTTTCCATCCGGCTTTTGCAGACGGAAAATACCGCACGAGACAGGCTTTCCGATGCTCGCTTTCTCTGAATTGAAAAGATGAGAAGACAGCAGGCGGTCCCTGGTAATACTCGTGATCTCCAGGCCGAAAAAGGGATCTTCCAGGATATTTCTGATATAGGCGCTGTTGGATACTCCGAACAATGCCGGTATATTTTTGCTTGTAAAAAACACCCGGGCATCCCGTTCCGGACGTCTCCAGCTTTCTTTTTCTTTATGATTTTTGTAAGGCGGAGTATCACCGTCCTCTGCTGACACAGGTCCGGCAGGCAGCCTTGCGGTATCTTCTTTTGATGCTTTTGAGGCTTTTGAGGCGGATTTCACATATTCCCTGACATCGTCCCCGTCAGCCCCGGGATTCCCGCTTCCTTTTACCGCGTTTTGAACGTCTTCGTTTTTCCCGCTTTCTTTCCCCATCAGGCTCTGAAGCGTCCTGCTGCCCGGCGAGTATTCGATCCCGCAGACTGCCTCCGGAATCTGTCGGATAATTTCAGCGGCCGTCTCCAGCCTGCCCTGAAGCCGGTCCGCGTTCAGCTGAAAAGAAGTCGTCTCCTGGAAGACACAATAATAGACGGTGCCGCCGTTGGCCTGATAGGCCGGCGCCCCCTTCATCCTGAAGTAAAAACTGTTGCCATCCCGCCGGTAGAAGCGCATGTTCGCCGCAATGCTGCCGCCGTTCTTGCGGGCCTTCGCAATCTCCTCATGAATCCTGTCCCTGTCTTCCTCCGAAGTCATGAAAAAAGGATTCCTGCGCATTGACCTTGCGAATTCCTCCTGCTGATATCTGAGCCGGTGGGCAAAATAGTCATTATAATAAATCGCCTCCTCGCGGCGGCCGTCAAGGCAGGCGAGGATCATGACTCCGCAGGGCAGATTCGTGACAAAATCCTGCAGCTGCTCAGTGGAGTCCCGCTCCGATTTTTTTGAAAAATGTAAAAAAGTGATCTCCAGCCGCTTGCTGCGCCGGCAGATTGCCATGGAACACCGCAGATAGAGTGGCCTTTCGTCCTCCCTCGATACGAGATTGACCTCGTATGCCACAGTCATGATATTATCCGCGCTCGGAGAGCTCTTGATCGAAACCAGATCCACATATCTGGGTTCTTCCTGTGCAGCGATCTGTTTTCTCAGGAATTTGAGCACAGCCCCTTCCGAGAGAAAATGGTGCAGGTTCTCCGGTGTGATCCATACAAGATCCCCCGCCAGCATTGCCATGCAGGCGTCCGCGTCTCTATAATCAAATAATCTATTTAAAAATTCTTTTCCGAAATCAATAGGTGTCTGCATGCGTCCATTATAGCAGAGCCGGAATGATTTTTCGCCCCCTTATGCACCAATTTTGAGCGGCAGATTTTTCTCCTGATGCGGCCCTCTTCCGATCAGAGTTCAGAAGATCTTCCGGGGGTTTCGCCGCGTATCGGAACCGTCCCCGAATACCGTGGCTTGTCCTGTCCTGCCCTGAATCCCCCGGGCATGATTGATTCCGTTGTGAATCCTCCGCAGATGATTGTATATTTTCTTGTTATTGTATATATTTGTCTGGTCAGAACCATCACTCTGACAAATTAATGCTGAACCGGGAAGTTTTTAGAGGGATGAAACAATATGCAATATTATGAAAGATTTCGTGAACTCCGTGAAAGCAACCACCTCACGCAAAAGCAAATCTCACAGGTGCTGAACATTCCCCCTTCCACCTATCGTGACTACGAGTCTCACCGCCGGCGCACTCCTGTCCATATCATCATTGAACTCGCCAGATATTACGACTGCAGTGTCAATTACATTTTCGGGGCCAGCAATATTTATGGCTGCTTCCCCCCGGCCTGACGCTCAAAGCACTGTCGGCTGATTTCCTTGCCGGCCGTCTCTGAAAGCACTGTCGGCCGCTTCTGAAAGCAATGTCAGCCGGTCTCCTTGCCGGCCTCCTCTGACACGCCTCTGACACACCGCCTCTGAAAGCCTCTGTAAGCAGAGCTGACTGATTGAAAAAAGGCGCCCTTCCTGTTATGATGTAGTATCTGACCACGAACCCCCGGATTCCATAAAGCTCTGACAGGCAGATATACGAAAGTCCGGATCCGATTGCTGCAGCAGACCCGGTTCGCGGGCTTCCATGACTTATGTGCGCAAAACTGCGCAGTCCGGCGGCAGTGTTTTTTTCATATGGCCGGAGAAAGGTCTTCAGGCGAGACAGAATGATAAAAATTATATGTATCGGAAAGATGAAAGACAAGGCGCTCCAGTCGCTTTCGTCAGAATATACAAAGAGGATCTCTCCCTTCTCCAAAATCGAGGTTGTGGAGGTCAAGGATGAGTCAAACACTCACGCGGACCGGGAGGCAGAAGCCGCCCGCATCAGGGATGTCGAAGCCGGGAGAGTCCTGGCCAGGCTCCGGGATTGCGACCTCGTTGTTCTTCTGGATCTGCGCGGCCGCATGTGGGACAGCGAAAGCTTTGCCCGCAGACTGGGAGGCTGGCAGCAGGAGGCCGGACAAAGGAGCGGCGATCTGGTCTTCGTAATTGCCGGATCCCTTGGTCCGGGTGCAGCTCTGACGGCCAGGGCCGATGAGCGCTGGAAACTGTCCGACCTGACCTTCACCCATCTGCTCACACGCGTGCTGATCCTGGAGCAGATCTACCGGGGCTTCATGATCCTGCACGGCAGAACATATCACAAGTGAATTTTACCTGCCGGCGCCGCGCCCCTTCCGGGCTGACTGCGCCGCCGACGGAACAGTTCCATTATTCTAATATTTCACAGGAGGAATCTCATGAATATTCGAGAAGAAGCCAGAAAGATGAAGCTTGACGCCCCCGTGCTCGCAGCATCGTCCAATGAAATGCGGAACACTGCTCTTCGTGCGATCGCCGCTGAACTGACCGCCAGAAAAGAGGAGATTTTCGCCGCCAACGCCGAGGACTGCAAAGCGGCGGAAGAGAACGGAATCGCTCCCGCTGTCATGAAGAGGCTTCTGTTCAATGAGGCCAAGCTCTCCGATGTCTGCAAGGGCATTGATCAGCTGATCTCCCTTCCCGATCCGATCGGCCGCAGCCTCCTGCGCAGGGAACTCGATACAGATCTGGTCCTGGAACGCGTCAGTGTTCCGATCGGCGTCATCGGCGTCATCTTTGAGGCCCGTCCCGACGCCATGGTGCAGATTTCCACCCTGTGCCTCAAAAGCGGCAACTGCGCGATTCTCAAGGGCGGCAAAGAGACCGCAAAGACCAACCGCGTTCTTTTTTCCATCATTCATGACGCCGCCGTGAGCGCCGGTCTACCCGCTTCCTGCCTGCTGCAGGCGGAGCTTCACAACGAGATCGATGAGCTCCTGCAGTGCGAGAAGGATGTGGACCTCCTGATTCCCAGAGGCTCCAACCAGTTCGTGCAGTATATCATGAACAACACGAAAATCCCCGTCATGGGGCACGCCGACGGAATCTGCCACATCTACGTGGACAAGGATGTGGACGAAACCATGGCCATCAACGTCATCGTCGACGCCAAGACCCAGTACACCGCCGCCTGCAATGCGGTCGAGACCATTCTGGTGCACCGGGACATCGCCCCTGTTTTTCTTCCCAAACTTGCAATGGCTTTGAACCGGGCGGGCGTGAAACTGCGCGGCACTCAGGAGGCTGAAAATCTGATCGCCCGCAATTCCGATACCGCCTCCCTGGCCTCCATCATCGACATTATGGGAGAAGAAGATTTCCGCACGGAATATCTCGATCTCATCATCTCCCTCAAGGTGGTCGCGGACGTAGAAGAGGCGATCGAGCATATCAACCGCTTCGGCTCACACCACACCGATTCCATTCTCACCCGCGACGACGCAGCTGCCGGCCGCTTCCTGCAGATGGTGGATTCCGCCGGTGTCTACCGCAACTGTTCCACCCGCTTTGCTGACGGATTCCGCTACGGCTTCGGCGCCGAGGTCGGCATCAGCACCAGCAAGCTGCATGCCCGCGGTCCTGTCGGTCTCGAGGGTCTTGTAACCTACAAATACCTCCTTTGCGGGAACGGCCAGATCGTCGGCGATTATGCCAGCGGGCGGAGCTCTTTCCACTTCAAAGATCTCGACTGATCTTTCCTTCGGCACTTTAGCTGCGAGATGAAGAATAAAAGCCCGGACGAAAAGGATTGCTTCTGGTGACGCATCCTTATACGCCCGGGCTTTTTTTCAGATCACTCATTAACAGGACACTGCAGATCTGAATTCCCGCACAAGCTGCAAAGCATAAAACAGCTTTCAATTCTTAGCTCCGGACTGCCATGTATTGCCATGTATTTACTTATACTTGTATACATGAACGTTGACAAATACTTTTTATAGCGCTATATTGTTTACT
>JAUNEM010000286.1 GCA_030525515.1 Eubacteriales bacterium | reverse complement strand
GCTGATTTAGTAAGTCGTTTTTTACACCCGCCAGACTGACTTGATTATTTCGGGTGACCCATACATAATGGTATTTGACAGAGGAAAACCGCAGGACGAATCGTCAACGTGAAGCTGTTCCCGGAGGAGTTTATGGCAAGAGCATCCACAAAAGAAAATAAGAACGTCTATTTCCGAAACAGGGAGAAACTCGGACTTACCCGGGAAGAGGCCAGTGAAGTGCTGGGCGGACTCACTGCCGACCGCATTGAGAAGATCGAGAACGAGCGCTCGCTGCCGCATCCCGACGAAGTACTCCTGATGGCAGAGGGTTACAAGGCCCCGCAGCTGTGTAATTATTACTGCGCGAACGAATGCCCGATCGGACAGCAGTACGTTCCCGAGATTCAGGTCAAGGATCTCTCCAGGATCATCCTGGAAATGATAGCGGCCCTCAATGTAGCCCGGAAACAGCAGGAACGCCTCATTGAGATCACTGCCGACGGAGAGATCCAGACCGATGAGATTGCTGATTTCGTGGAGATTCAGAAGACCCTGGAAAGAATATCCATCACGGTTGAAACGCTTCAGCTGTGGTCGGAACAGATGCTTGCCAGCGGGGCTATCAACCGGGAATTGTATGAGAAGTACATGTCGAAATAAAAGGAGGGGGACGGTTCTGAACCGGCCTGTCTCCGAACCGCCCGCTCCCAAACCGCCTTGTTTCCCGCTGAGAAAATGAAGCACAAATAAAAAAGGGGATGTGAAGAAACATGGTTTTGTTTCTTCACATCCTCTTTTGTATCCTTTTCCCTGTCTGTGTGCCGTACTGCTGTCAGAATCTGGGAAGCCAGGATATTTTATTTTCATTGTGGTTGAGAATACGCTGTATATTCGAGCGATGCCTGACTATGATCAGTACTGCAAAGATGACCTGGACAAGCTTGATGACCGGGACTTCGGGGCGCAGGCAGATATACAGGGTAACAATGACCGTGGAGACCATGCTGGACAGGGAGGTCATTCGTCCCGGTACAAGCACGATGAGAAAGACAATCAGCGGCAGGAAAAAATAGAGAGGGCTGCGGCCGGCAAACGCAACCAGGCCGAAGAGAAATCCGTACATGGCTGCCACAGCCTTGCCGCCCCTGAACCCTGCAAAGACAGGATAGCAGTGGCCAATCCCGGCGGCCAGAGCCCCCAGGGCGATTGCGGTGTTATCTCCGCCGGTCAGTCTGGCGGCAAACAGCACGACGAAGGAGACCTTCAACAGGTCCAGGGCCATGGTTCCCAGTCCTGCTTTTTTGCCGAGAACGCGGCCGGCATTGCCCCCGCCGAGGTTGCCGCTTCCGTAATTCCTGATATCGGTTTTATAAAAGACCTTGCCGATCACCAGTGCAAAGGGGATCGATCCGATCAGATAGCCGGTCACAATAACAAGCAACAGTTTAAACATGTCGTTTAACACACTCCTTTTTTGTTATCACAGGACATGCAGTGTTTCCCTTGTAATGTCGTCTCTGAATCTTTTTTGAGAACAGCCGGCATAACAGCCTGCATGATTGTCTCTCTGTTATTTGAGTACAGCCTGGACGACGATGCAGCCGGGGCCTCCGTGAGTGATCAGGGAGGGGGAAAGCTGCAGGATCTCATTCTGGGTGCGGGGAAAGCTTTCCAGAATCTGGCGGCGGACTTTCGCAGCCAGGTCTTTTTTGTCCGCGTAGGCGATACTGATCAGATACCGGTCGTCGATTCCTGTATCCTTCAGGCTGGTAATGATCGAGCCCACAGCGGACTTCCAGGTCCTGCGCACAGTCATGAAGGATATCCTCCTGTGGTCGGAGGTCTGTGTCAATACAGGAAGGAGGTGCAGGGCACTGCCGATCCTGGAGGTCATATTGGTGATCCGCCCGCTCTTGCGCAGGTAATTAAAATCAGCGGGAATGACATAAGAAATGGTCGACTGGGCACATGCCCGGATCTGGGAGACGATCTCCCCGGCGGAAGCGCCCTGGTCCCTGAGCCTGGCCGCCTTGACAGCCATGTACCGCAGGGGGCCTGCCAGTGAGCGCGAGTTGATCACAAAAATATTGTCCCTGTTGGGGAGGTTTTCACGCAGCCCCATAGCGGTGCTGTATTCCCCTGAGAGTCCGTCCGCAACAGTCAGCATGATAGATTCCTCGTCTGTATTCTCCAGTTCAGCCATCATATCCCCGATCGACGGCTGGGAGGATACAGGCATTTCATCTCCGTGAAGCAGATGCGCAAACCTGTCCGAATCGATATCGATATAATCGCGCAGAGACCTGCCGCCCA
Organism: Eubacteriales bacterium; assembly: GCA_030525515.1. Classification (GTDB taxonomy): domain Bacteria; phylum Bacillota; class Clostridia; order Lachnospirales; family Lachnospiraceae; genus CAG-791. The sequence goes on along the minus strand of JAUNEM010000286.1, from coordinate 305 downwards.
GAGAGACGGACACCGGCAGGACAATTATTCCCAGTTGTTTTCCCTCTTCCCGTGTCAGGGAAGAGGCAGTATTTGTTATGATCTTCATTTTTCCTGTCCATGAACCAATGTGATTTGATTAACAATCTTATATCAATTATATGTTCGTATCCGGATTCCCGCAAGACTGACCTTCCCGGGGAATCTATTCGTGAATCTTTTCAAGGGCTACTGCGCATACCTTATATTCGGGGATCCGTGCGAATTCGTCGAACACGGCATTGGTGATCCTGTTGACTGGAGAGTCGGGGAAATGGAAAGGCATC
>JAUNEM010000285.1 GCA_030525515.1 Eubacteriales bacterium | reverse complement strand
GGCAAGTCCGCTCCCGAGCTGTTCGCACAGCCCGATATCGACGGCGGCCTCATCGGCGGCGCTTCTCTGAAGGAAGACTTCGGAAAGATCGTCAACTACAAATAATTGAAAGGCTGTTGACCTGATGTGGGACCGCTTCACGGCATTTTTTACCAGCCTTGACATATCGCCTGAGCATGCCCGGCCTGTCTGCCCGGTATGACAGGTGTTCGGACAAAGCATATGGCCTGAACATGCCGGTTAATGCGGGCAAGCACCACATCAGTGTGCTGACAGGACATTTGATGAGCAATCAGGACCTGCATCGGGATTATTCCTGATGCAGGTCTATTGTTTTTCAGGAACCGGGCGGGACCCGGGTCTGCAGCAATTTTTCAGGAACCGGGCGGGACCCGGGTCCGCAGAAATGAAAAAACGGAAGAATACCGCAAAAGATCGAAACCGGTATTGAGACTGAGGATAACGACATGAGTATAAAAGGATTCCGGAAACTGACATGCCTTCTTTTCGTCTGCCTGTTGGCGGCACAGCTCTGCATACCCGGATTCGCGGAAGAGACATCTGACGACGGATACGTTCAGCTGCAGTCATCGGACCAGGGGGACACATCAGAAGCCGCGGACGAGACGGGCGATATACAGACAGGTACAGATTCCCTGCAGGAGCTCGGGAAAATGAGAGCGGAGAGCAAAGTGGACGATATTCTCTCCGGGATGACCCTGAGGGAAAAAGTCGGCCAGATGATCATCGCTTCTTTCCGAGGCTGGTCAGATGGGGCGGAGAATGGACCATATGCTTTCACAAAGATAAACAACGAGGTCAGTTCAGCCATTTCCGGGTATCGCTTCGGAGGAGTGCTGCTTTATGCCGAAAACTGCAGCGACAACGAAGAGACAATGAGACTTGTGAACGATATGCAGAAGGCCAACAGGGTGACGGAAGGCAAAAACGCCATCCCTCTGCTGGTTTCGATCGATCAGGAGGGAGGTATTGTCACCCGCCTCAGGCAGGGCACTAAATGGACCGGAAATATGGCTGTCGCTGCGACCGGTGACATTGAGAACGCCAGAGAGACAGCAAGAGGGATCGGCAGGGAGCTCTCTCTGCTTTCCATTAACACTGATTTCGGCGTAGTCATGGATGTCAATGACAATCCCAATAATCCAATCATAGGGGTGCGCGCCTTTTCGGATGACACCAAAATCGTCGCGGATTACGGGACAGCGTTTTTCCAGGGAATGACCGAGAGCGGTACGATTGCCGTCCTGAAACATTTTCCCGGTCATGGAAATACCAGTACGGACAGCCACACCGGACTTCCCAGAGTGGAGAAAACACTGGAACAGCTCAATGAGACTGAGCTGGTCCCTTTCCGGATGGGGATCGAAGCCGGTGCCGAAATGATTATGACTGCCCATATCCAGTATCCCAACCTGGATGATGAGACCTATATCTCCAAGAAGACCGGGGAAGAAGTGGTGATCCCCGCAACACTGTCCAGAAAGATTCTCACGGACATTCTTCGTGACAAAATGGATTTCGACGGGGTCGTTGTGACGGATGCTCTTGAAATGGAGTCGATCACAGAGCATTTTGATGAGGATGACGTCTATAGGATGGCTGTCAACGCCGGAGTCGATATGCTTCTCGTGCCCTGTACGGTTTACAATTCCGGTTCCCTGCAAAAACTTGAAAACATTGTGAATACCATTATTGAAATGGCGGAAGAGGGAGAAATATCCGGAGACAGGATTGATGAGTCGGTGCGCAGAATTCTGACACTGAAAGCGCGGCATGGACTGCTGGAGTATTCTGACACGGACCTTTCAGACGAAGAGATCCGGGAGAATGCGGAAAAGATCTGGTCTGAGGAGACCCGCGCCAAAGAGTGGGATATGATGAAAAAGGGGCTGACTCTCCTGAAAAACGACGGAGACGTCATACCCCGTGAACTCAAAGAAAATGAGAAGGTCCTGGTTCTGTATCCCGGCCAGAGCAGAGTGAATACGGCGGACTATGCCAGACAGCATCTGGAAGCCAAAGAGGTGATCCCTGCGGGAACGGAATGGAAGACGATGGTCTATGATCCTGAAAACGCCGGGGAGTGTATACAGGCAGCCCAGGAAGCAGACCATGTGATCGCAGTGACCACCATGTTCGAAGTGAGCGAAATGGATCCCGCCAACGAGGACGGGAAATCCGGTGAGGTACTTGACAGGATCATTGAAGCGGTTCACTCACAGGACAAAAAAATCACAGTGATCAGCGCCGAACTGCCTTATGATGCCGCCAGATATCAGGACGCGGACGCTATTATGGTCACATACGGCTCAACATGGATGCTGGAGACTGCAGACAGCGGAGCAGCTGTCTCCCCCAATCTTCCGGGAGCGATCTGCGCAGTTTTTGGTGAGTTTACACCCGGCGGAAAACTTCCGGTCAATCTTCCTTCCCTCAACGACGACAAGGTCTTTTCGGATGAAATCCTTTATCCGAGGGGCTATTCGGCTGTGCAGGATGCAGAAGCGGAGGAAGAGGAAAAATCCGAAGACCAGAATAACGGGGAAGAAAAGGAAGATTCCGGAAAAGAGGACGATTCCGAA
>JAUNEM010000092.1 GCA_030525515.1 Eubacteriales bacterium | reverse complement strand
GTGCTGGTTACAGCGTGTGGGTTCAAGTCCCATCTTCCGCACGAAAAAGGGAATCGCAAGATTCCCTTTTTTGTATAATATAATATTTATTGCTGCGGTTCATATCCGGTCTGTCCATCTGTGACGTCCGGCAGTGTACCGTCAGAATATGGAACGGTAGCTCAGCCGGGATGAGCGTTCGCCTCACACGCGAGAGGTCATGGGTTCGAACCCCATCCGTTCCACGATTACTGTAGACTGTATCGATCTTGTCGGTGCAGTCTTTTTTATGACACGGCCCGTGCAGGGTATTATTCCGCCTTGCGGCGGACACAGGCCGGTCGGGAATAGAGGGCGGCCCGGCCGTCTCTACCCTGTTGACACAGCCCTTGCAATATATTTTTTTCGCCTGATCAGAATTCATAAAAAATTCACCATTTTTTGCTTTTTGAAAAAAGGATTCCGGATTTTTATACAGAATATATTAATTGCTACTGTTTTTTGTTGCTGCATTTTTTACTGGCAGCTCAATACACGCGGATTCTTTCATCCGTACGGGCAGCAGGGGGTGCATATGACAATCCGGGAGGAACTTGAACTGAGAGAGCAGGAGATTCTGTCTCCCTGGGCAAGTCTGTCCAAAGAAACCAGAGGACGCCTGAAGGAAGAAGAGCCGTGCGATATAAGACCGGCCTTTCAAAGGGACAGGGACAGAATCCTGCACAGCAAATCTTTTCGAAGGCTCAAGGATAAGACTCAGGTTTTTCTGGCGCCGACAGGCGACCATTACAGGACCCGTCTGACCCACACGCTGGAAGTGTCCCAGAACGCCAGGACGATCGCGAAAGCCCTCCGCCTCAACGAGGATCTGGTCGAGGCCATTTCGCTGGGTCATGATCTGGGCCACACGCCCTTCGGCCATTGCGGTGAACGGGCGCTCAACCGTATATGTCCCCTTGGTTTCGAACACAATGAGCAGAGCCTCAGGATCGTGGATATCCTGGAAAGGAACGGCAAGGGACTGAATCTGTGCTGGGAGGTCAGGGACGGAATCTTCAATCACCAGATGAGCGGTTCCCCGTCTACGCTGGAGGGTCAGATCGTCAGGTTCTCGGACAAAATAGCATATCTGCACCACGATATGGATGACGCCATGAGGGCAGGGCTCCTCACCGAAGAGGAGATACCCCGGGAAATCTCTGATGTCGCGGGAAAGACGATCGGGGAGAGACTGGATTTTTTCATTCATGACATGATCCGCAACAGCCAGGACAAAGATGTCATCTCCATGTCGGAACCCGCCGCAAAGGCTCTGCAGGATATGCGTACCTTTATGTTCCGCCAGGTCTATTCGAATCCGGTTGCCAAGGCGGAAGAATCCAGGGCAGAGCAGCTGGTCGAGGTGCTTTACGATTATTTTTTCACACATGAAGACAGACTTCCTGACTTTTATCTGCATATGATCGTCGATGAGACATCGAAAATGCGGGCAGTCTGTGACTATATCAGCGCCATGTCCGATCACTTCGCAATCGCAAAATATGAGGAACTCTTCGTTCCCAAGGCATGGTCGGTGCTGTAATTGCCGGACGGACGGGCAGGGCTGCGGATGAAATCCTGAAAGAAAAGAGCCTGCATATCCTGTGTTGCCGGACGGGCAGGGCTTCGGAAGAGTCCCGGCTTTTAAGGAGGAAAAGTATTCCGGATGTATTACCCTCAGGAGATTGTGGACGAGGTCCTCGCGAATACGGATATCGTGGACGTGATCTCCGCCCATGTTCATCTGAAAAAAAGAGGGAAGGACTATGTCGGTCTGTGTCCCTTTCATAATGAAAAGACACCTTCTTTCACTGTGGTTCCGGGCAAAAACATGTATTACTGCTTCGGCTGCGGAGCGGGAGGAAGCGCGGTCACTTTCCTGATGAAATACAACAACAGCACCTTCACGGAGGCGCTGCAGGAGCTGGCGGACCGGGCCGGCATCACGCTTCCCGTCCGGGAACTGAGTGAGGAGGCCGGAAAACGCGAGAAGCACAGGCAGGACCTGCTCGCGGTCAACAAGGAGACGGCGACCTATTATTACAAGCTGCTCCGCTCCCGCAGGGGAGAGCGCGGCATGCGGTATTTCGCTGGACGGCAGTTGTCTCCTGAGGCGCTCAACAAGTTCGGGCTCGGCTTCGCGGACGGATCCAGGAATGACCTGACTGCCTATCTGAGAAAGAAAGGATTTTCGGATGATCTGATTCTGGAGTCGGATGTAGCTCTGTTCAATGAAAAGCAGGGAGTTCATGACAGATTCTGGAACCGCGTCATGTTCCCGATCCAGGATGTCAGAGGCAGGGTGATCGGATTCGGAGGACGTGTCCTGGGAGACAGCAAGCCTAAGTATATCAATTCCTCGGACACAGAGATATTCGACAAAGGGCGCAATCTGTATGCCTTGAATCTGGCCAGGAGGAGCAAAAAAGACTACCTGATTCTCTGCGAAGGCTACATGGATGTCATCGCCATGCACCAGGCCGGATTTATAGAGGCAGTCGCCTCGCTGGGAACAGCTTTTACGCCCGGTCAGGCCTCGCTCCTGCACCGCTATACCAACAGGGTACTGCTCGCTTACGACAGCGATGGAGCGGGAGTGCGGGCGGCGCTCAGAAATATCGGAATACTGAGGAGCGCGGGACTTGATACTGCGGTGATCGACCTGCGTCCGCACAAAGATCCGGATGAATTTATCAAAAAAGAGGGAAAAGAGGCCTTTCAGGAAAGGATCGATCAAGCCGAGAACAGCTTTTTTTACGAACTCAGAATGCTGTCCCGATCGTATACGATGGATGATCCGGCGCAGAGAACGGCCTTTCACCGTGAAATCGCCAAAAGACTCTGCAGATTCAGCGATGAGATCGAGCGCGACAATTATATTACAGCCGTTGCGGATAAATATCTGATCAAATTGGAAAGCCTGAGGCGTCTGGTCGCAAGCTATGGAGAGGCAACCGGATACGGGGATCAGAACGAAAGAGGCCGGGCCGGCACGGCAGGCTATGCGCAGGCATACCGGGGCGGCAGAAACGGCGCCGTGGAGACAGGCCGCGCGGCCGGCTATGCGCAGGCATACCGGGGCGGCGGCAGAAACGGGGACAGGGAAACAGGACGCACAGCAGCCGGCACAGGAGCCGGAGAGCAGGTCCATGGTGCCCGTCAGGCCGGCCCGGGAGCCGGTGAGAAGAGCCGGGATACCCGTCAGACCGGCGCAGGACCCGGAAGGCAGGGATTGGACCAGGGACAGGCCGGCACAGGAAGCGGAAGACAGGAAAAAGCCGGTCCTGCAGTGCGGGCGGGAAGACCCGGAGGGGCTTCACCTCTTTCCCGCGCAGAACTTGCCCTTCTGAACAAGCAGAGGATGCTGCTGACCATGATCATCGACGAAAGATCCGTCTTTCCTATTGTCAGGCGGTATCTGACTCCTGCCGACTTTGACGGAACCCTGTTCCGGAAAACGGCGGAGATCCTCTGGGAACAGTTGGAACAGGGCGGAGACTCCGCCTGCGCGGCTTCAGTGATCTCTGCATTCGACACTCCGGAGGAGCAGGAGGCTGTCGCTGCCATGCTCAACGCCCGGGCCCCTGAGGCGGAAGACGGACCGCCTGATCCCGACGGACTCGGCAGAACCCTGCGAGAACTGGTCATCGCCGTAAAAGAGTCCTCGATCGCGAGAATGTCCCGGACGGACGGTGGAAGCCCCGCTTCCCTGCAGGATCTTCTGGCAGCAAAAAAACTCCTGCAGACTATCCGCACAGCCAGATTCAACGTCTGAGAAGACGCTGAATGATCGTGCCGAAACCGCTCCGCGAGGATGCCCGCACGTGCTGTGCCCAAGATGATGCCCTTACGGGCATCCCGCACGTGGGGCGCAAGACTCGCGAGCGAGTCTTGAAATATATTTATTAAAAAACGATTTACAAGTCATATCGGAGGTAGCGCATACATGAGCATACAGCAATTCGATGAAAAGGCCAAAGAGGAATTCAAAAAGAAACTCGATGATCTGATCGAACGTGGCAGGAACAAAAAAAATGTACTGGAATATCAGGAAATCACAGATGCTTTTCAGGATCTGAAGCTGGACGAGGAACAGTATGATCTGATCATGCAGATCCTTGAAAAGAGCGACATCGATATTATCCGTACTCAGGAGGAAGATGTCTCCGAGCAGGAGCTGGCGGACATCGAAGAGGAAAACGCGGATGAACCGGATCTGAGCAACATAGATCTGACAGTACCGGACAGCGTCAACATCGAAGATCCTGTGCGCATGTACCTGAAAGAAATCGGAAAGGTGCCGCTTCTGACGGCTGAAGATGAGATCGAACTGGCAAAGCGTATGGAGGAGGGCGATGAAGAGGCAAAGAAACGCCTTGCGGAGGCCAACCTTCGACTGGTTGTCAGTATCGCCAAGCGCTATGTCGGCAGAGGAATGCTGTTTCTCGATCTGATCCAGGAGGGCAATCTGGGTCTGATCAAGGCAGTTGAAAAATTTGATTACACCAAGGGCTTCAAGTTCTCCACTTATGCTACATGGTGGATCCGCCAGGCAATCACGAGGGCGATCGCAGACCAGGCCCGCACGATCCGTATTCCTGTCCACATGGTTGAGACCATAAACAAGCTTGTCCGTGTGAGCAGACAGCTCCTGCAGGAGCTGGGGCGCGAACCCACCCCTGAAGAGATCGCGGAGAAGATGGACATTCCGGTTGAAAGAGTCCGGGAGATCATCAAGATTTCCCAGGAACCCGTTTCCCTGGAGACTCCCATCGGCGAAGAAGAGGACAGCCACCTGGGTGACTTCATCCAGGACGACAATGTTCCTGTGCCCGCTGAACAGGCCGCTTTTACCCTGCTTAAGGAACAGCTGCACGAAGTTCTGGGCACACTCACAGAGCGTGAGCAGAAGGTGCTGCGCCTTCGTTTCGGTCTTGATGACGGAAGAGCCAGAACACTGGAGGAAGTAGGCAAGGAATTCAATGTCACCCGTGAGAGAATCCGCCAGATCGAGGCAAAGGCTCTGCGAAAGCTCAGACACCCTTCCAGAAGCCGCAAGCTCAAGGATTATCTCGACTGATGCGGAATATCAGTGACTTATTCTTCATCGCGCAGGACTCGCGGGCGAGTCTTGAATTGAACGGAGGCTATGGCCATAAACAGGAGAGAGAAGAGTATTCAGAGCGTCGGACTGTCAAAGAGGCTCGAATGTATTGTCGAACTGGCGGGGCGCGGTGACACACTGTGCGACGTGGGCTGTGATCATGCCCACGTGCCGATCCGCCTCCTGCAGGAGGGGCGGTTTTGCCGGGCGATCGGAATGGATGTCATAGACGGGCCCCTGGGAAAAGCAAAAGGAAATCTGGAACTGTACGGACTGGATGATAAAGTGGAGCTCAGGCTTTCCGACGGATTGGATGCCTTTCAAAAAGGAGAGGCCGACACGCTCGTGATCACCGGCATGGGCGGCACACTGATGCGGGAGATCCTCATGCGGGAGCCGGAAAAGACACGTTCTCTGCCGGCTCTGGTGCTGGGTCCCCAGTCGGATCCCGACATGGTCAGGGCGGCAGTCAGGGAGCTGGGCTTTTCCCTGGAAGATGAACGCCTGGTTTATGAGGACGGAAAATATTATCCGGTCCTGAGAGCTGTCCGGACCATGGAAAGTCCGGAAGACATCCGGGGTATTTCTGAGAAGAGCCTGTTCCCGGCCGGGACTTCCCCGCAGCTGTGCAGGGAGGCGGAAGATTTATTCGGACCCCTGCTTCTGCGCCGGAAGGATCCGGTGCTGAGGGAATTTCTGGTCCGCAGAATCGCAGTTCTGAAAAAGATCAGAGATTCTGTGAGCAGGGCTGCCGGGGAGATGCCGGTTCAGCAAGCGGGGAACGACACCGCCGGAGAGACTGTACCTGCGGAAGCCGGTGGAAGTGCAGATAAGCCCGATCCCGCCTGCGCCGCAGCCCCGGAAGCCGGTGGAAGCGCAGACGATCCCGCCTGTGCGCGGATCCCGGATCAGGACGGGGAAGAAGAATCCAAAACCATTTCGTCTGAGAGAACACAAAAACTGAAGAAAAAGCATCTGGATAAAAAACTTGAGATCGAACACAGCCTGGAGGTCTATCAGGCTGCCCTCACAGTTTTTTCCTGATTGCGGGGGACTTGCGCAGAGTCCTGATCTTCATCATTCCCATACGGAGGTCAAGCCGCAAATGACTCTGGAAGAAATAATCGCCCGACTTGAGGAACTATGTCCCCCGCAGTTCGCTGTCTCATGGGACAATTCAGGACTGCAGGCGGGCAGGTATGAGCAGGAAGTGAAAACGGTGTGCCTTGCGGTTGACGCGACATCGGAGGTCATCGCTTTCGCCGCTGCGCAGGGAGCGGATCTGCTGATCACGCACCATCCACTGCTGTTTTCGGGAATCAAGAGTATTCACGACCGTCACTTCATCGGAAAAAGGGTAATGGAACTCATCAGAAATGATCTTTCCTGTTATGCCATGCACACCAATTTCGATGTGATGGGGATGGCGGACGCCGCCGCGGATCTGCTGCGGCTCGAAGACAGGGAAGTGCTGGAGGTCACGTACGAAGACGAGGTTTCCAAAGAGGGAATCGGCAGGATCGGAAGACTTCCCGAGCACATGAAACTGGACGATTTTGCAGCCCTGGTCCGGGATGCCTTCAGACTGGAGAGCGTAAGAGTTTACGGAAACCCTTCAGATACGATCGTCACGGCAGCCGTTCTGCCCGGTTCCGGAAAGGACGAAATTGACCTTGCGGCGGAGGCAGGTGCGGATGTTATGGTGACGGGAGATGTCAATCATCACGCCGGACTTGACGCGCTTGAGAAAGGGATCGCGGTGATTGATGCCGGTCATTACGGCGTAGAAAAAATATTTGTACCCTATATGGAGGATTATCTCCGGAGAAATTTCCCGGAACTCGAGATTCTGAGAGCGCCGGAGAGTGAACCCTTTCATACGGTTTAGAAGATACGGCTCCGCCACGCTCCCGAAGAGCGCGGAGTTCCGGAAGACACAGGGATGTTATAGTTTATTCTTCATCGCGCAATACTCGCGAGGGAGTCTTGAATATTTTTCATATTTTTACAAAGTACAGGAGGAAAAGGGATGCCGACAGTCATGATCAATGGAGCGATCCGTCAGTATGACAAGGGAACGACCTACGAATCCATTGTTAAGGAGTATCAGCCTAAATATAATTACACAATTGCTCTTATTTATTTCAACGGAAAGATGTGTGAACTTTCCAAGCGGATCGAGAGGGACGGCGCGCTGTCCTTTATTACCACGTCTGACCCCGCCGGTCACAATGCCTATGTGCGGACTGCCCAGATGATGCTGGTCAAAGCTGTGGCGGATATTCTCGGGGACAAGAGCAGAGAAGCCCGCATCAAAATCGAGTTTTCCCTCGGAAACGCCTGCTTCTGCAGCATTCTCGGAGGAATGAGGGCGACCCCGGAACTGGCTGAAAAGATTGAAAATAAGATGCGTTCCTTTGTGGAGAAAAATATTCCGATCGTCAAGAAGACCTATCCGATCGATGACGCGATCGAGCTCTTCAGGCGCCAGGGAATGAAGGACAAGGAGAAGCTTTTCCATTACCGCAGAAGCTCTACTGTCAATGTTTACCGTATGGAAGGATACTCCGACTATTTCTATGGCTATATGCTGCCTGCGACGGGCTACGTCAGGAACTTCAAGGTCCAGGCCTATAAGGGCGGACTTCTTCTGGTGCTTCCCACCATGGATGAGCCCGATACCGTCAGGGACTTTGTCGAGCAGTCCAGCCTCTTTGATCAGCTGATGCTCTCCACCAAGTGGGGGGATCTGGTCAATATCAGTACTGTCGGGGATCTGAATGAGCAGATCTGCAACGGCAGCATCAGCGACATGATTCTGGTCCAGGAGGCGCTTCAGGAGCGCAGAATCGGAGAGATCGCCCAGAAGATCCATGATGACGGAAAGATCCGCTTTATCCTGGTGGCCGGTCCCAGTTCGTCCGGAAAGACGACCTTCTCGCACCGTCTGGCCATCCAGCTGAAATCTTTCGGCCTGCGCCCCCATATCATCAGTATGGATGATTACTTCGTCAACAGGGACCGCACTCCGGTCGATATCGACGGAAATTACAACTTCGACGTGATCGAGGCACTGGACCTGGAGCTCTTCAACGGAGATATGGTCGACCTGCTGAACGGCGAGACGATCGAGATGCCGCACTTCGATTTCAAGACCGGACGCCGCGTCTACAAGGGGGATTTCCTGAAATTTGAGGAGAACGACATCCTTGTCATCGAGGGCATTCACGGACTCAATCCCCTCACCACGGAACAGCTTCCGGCGGAGAATACATTCAAGATTTACATCAGCGCCCTCACCAGCCTCAATATTGATGAGCACAACCGCATTCCTTCCACAGATGCCCGCCTGCTCAGGAGGATGGTCCGCGATCACAGAACACGTTCTTATTCGGCACAGGAGACTCTGCGCTCCTGGAAAAAAGTCCGCGAGGGCGAGGAAGAAAATATATATCCATATCAGGAGGATGCCGATGCTGTTTTCAACTCAGTGCTGATCTATGAACTCGCGATCATCAAGCAGTTCGCGGAGCCGCTTCTGCTCAACGTCCGGACCAACGAGCCCGAATACTATGAGGCAAAGCGCCTGATCAAGTTCCTGGACTACTTTGTAGGGATCGATCCGACTCCGGTCCCCGGGAATTCACTCTGCAGGGAATTTGTCGGCGGAGGCATTTTCCCGGTCTGATCTTTACCGGTTCACATAAGCCGGCTCTGAATCATGAACGGGGCTTATTCCACCCCCGTTTATGCCATGCAAGGCTTTTTAACGATTTCCGATCGGGAAAAGCCCTTCAGTCAGGTAAACTGCCATGCCCCCGCGCCGGACATAGAAGTGCCCGGTGCAGGGGCGATTGGTTTTATCCGATCCGGTGCAGAGAACAGCGAATGACCCGGAGTCAGGAACAGTGATCCGATCCGGCGCAGAGAACAGCGATTTGACTTTTTTTAAAAAGACTACTATATTTTGTTAGGATAAGCAGGGCGGGTGATCGCGGCTGCATTGTCTCTCCTCTGCCCTCCGGGGCATATGGCAGAGATTTATCCCGAAAGGGCGCAGCTGAGGAAAGTCCGGGCTTCGCAGGGCAGGATGCCGGATAACGTCCGGTGGAGGTGACTCCCAGGCCAGTGCAACAGAAATATACCGCCCGCCGGATACACTTGTGTGTCTGACGGGTAAGGGTGAAAAGGCAGTGTAAGAGACTACCGTCTTCATGGTAACATGAAGAGCCATGTAAACCCCATCCGAAGCAAGACCAGAACGAGGACCATGGGTCGGCCCGGCCCGTCTTCAGGTAGGTCGCTCGAGGCCGTCGGTGACGGCGGTCCCAGATAGATGATCATCCACGACAGAACCCGGCTTACAGCTCTGCTTATTTTTTTCAGGATACACTATTCAGCAGTATTGCTGTGTTTGGAGGAAATTAAGGAATGACAAAAATTGACATTGTATCAGGCTTTCTGGGCGCAGGTAAAACAACTCTGATCAAAAAACTTTTGAAAGAAGCACTCGCAGGCACAAAGGTTGTTCTGATCGAGAATGAATTCGGAGAGATCGGAATCGACGGCGGTTTCCTGAAAGAATCAGGCATTGAAATCCGGGAGATGAACGCGGGCTGTATCTGCTGCTCTCTGGTAGGTGATTTCGGCACTTCCCTGAAGGAAGTCATGGAGACCTATGCTCCCGAGCGCATCCTGATCGAGCCCTCGGGCGTCGGCAAGCTCTCTGATGTCATGCGCGCCATCAATGACGCTTCGGAGCACACACAGATGCATCTGAACAGCGCCGTAGCAGTTGTCGATGCTGCCAAGTGCAAGGTTTATCTGAAAAACTTTGGTGAGTTCTTTGACAACCAGATCGCTTACGCGGGTACCATCATCCTCAGCAGGACCGACAAGATCAGCGCTGAGAAGATTGACGAGTGTGTGGAACTGCTCCGCGCGATCAACAAAGACGCCACCATCATCACAACACCCATCGCCCAGCTTGACGGAAAGCTGATCCTCGATACCATCGAAGGAACCGCTGACCTGCAGAAGCAGATTCTGGAGGAAGTCCTTGCCGAGGATTATGACGACGAGGATGAGGAAGAGGACCACGGGCACCATCACCACCATCAAGATGAGGATGAAGAAGAGGAGCACGAGCACCACCATCACGATGAGGATGAAG
>JAUNEM010000091.1 GCA_030525515.1 Eubacteriales bacterium | reverse complement strand
AGCCTCTTCTTCGGCTTTCTTTCTGGCCTCTTTCTCTTCTTTTTCCTTTTCCTTCTTCTTAGCTTCCTTCTCAGCCTCAGAATCCTCGTCTTTCTCTTCCGCTGCGGCGGAAAGGACAGGGCTGATCCGAAGAGCGGATGAAGGGACAGGTTCAAAAACCAGAATGCTGATGAGCAGGAGCGTCAATGCCTGCCTGATCCACTTCTTTTTCATCCTCTTTTGTTCCTCCTCTTTTCCTGAACACAGGAACCCGCCTGTATCCAGGAGGGGTTTCCCAAGCTTTTATCTCCATAAAAAATGGAAATGGAATGGATTGGTGAACGGGTTTCAATGTTTCTATAAGGTAAATCCGTACAATAAGTGTGTCGTTTTGGCCATCGAAAACGAAAAGCTTGTTACATCTATTGATACAGGCCTTGTTGATGACATTATTTGTAAAAATCCGGGTTCCGGTCAGTCGGACCTGAAAAGCCCAAATCCCAAATGTCATATCGCCTGATACAAAGGAAGAAATATATTCTATATATGTATATATGTGTGTCTGCGCTCTTTTATAGCGCAGTCACTTCTTATCTTCCGGACCGTCTTCCAGACAGCATATTAAAATTGCCCTGCCTTTTCTCTCAGAACGCAGGTTTGAGTACAATGCCTTGTCTTTCATAACGCTGGTTAATTAGATGTAATATGTGTTTATACTCTTCTATTTCGCAGTCATTATTTTTTTTCAGAGCACATGTCTCATCAGCTTAGATCAACCTTTAGACAAGACAATAGCAGCGGTATTGGACCCTCCTCTGTTTAAGAGAAGTATTTCACAGAAGTCCCATCCTGCTGTGCGCTGAAAACCTATGGTTCTTTTTTGGAAGCATTTCAATCATACATCCATTTCTCCATATGTTAATAACAATATTCACAGATGACAAATGAACTGAATGCCTGATATCCGAATACCCTTTAGTATTTTATCTTCTATCAGATTACAAAAGCTTCACAACAATTGATAGTTAATCATAAATCATCTTGCGTACATTTTTCAACCATTTTAAAAAATCCGGGCAGTAAATAATCCTTATTTCCGGATCTTACAGCTCCGGGCCGTCGTGCGCCCGCCCTTCTCTGATTAACCATCCCAGTCAAATTTTATCATGAAGACAATTGTGACAACTACCGCAATAATCGCAACTTCCTTGATCGGTATATATAAGGTATTTCCGATTGTATGAAAAGGCATATTGGTACGAAGCACCGCCTCGAGCAGACACCACAGCGGAAACAGCATGATGATAAAGAGAAAATACCCCATCATCAGCCCAAATACCGCACATATATATACAAGGATGAATCTCTTTATTGCGATGAGAATTTCAACAATAAAATCCATCAAATGTACTCCCCTTTTTTCCGTATAACCCTTCCGAATTCGTGCATACCGCACCCTGCCAAACCCCAAAGCGGTCTGTCAATTCTTCACTCATTTCTTACGTGATCCAGGAGGTAATCAATATGTCTTCAATAAAATATGCCCGCAAGTCTTGTGCTCTTTATTCATGGGACAGACGCGCAAATCCTCAGCCTCACTTCATATCAGATATCAAATATCAGGTACATTTCGCAGGCTCATTCCCTCCAGCTCTTCCATAAAAAGCTCATAATAATCGTCCTCGCCTGTCAGCAGAGGAGAATTCTCACCGCCGCCGTTTGTGGAGCGCCGCATAGCGGCATAGTAGTCCTCTCCTGCCGAGAGCAAATCCATTTCATACAGTTCTATTCCCGCCTGCGTGCTCAGTCTGCAGAAATCAGACAGGGGCGTATTGCTGTTTCTGGTATCCAGCAGTCGTTCTCTCAATTCGGGGTCCCTGAAGGCCTTGTCCCTCAGCATCGTCAATGCTTCATAAACTTCCATCTTTACCTCCGTATCACTTTACCTCCGTATCACATTTCCTCCGTAACAGACCGCTCCTGATCTGACCGATCAGGCTTTCATCCGCGGGAAGCCAGTTTACAGTATCCAGGGTATCTGCCGTAAGCCACTTGGCCGCCTCTGCTTCTTTCAGTGTCAGGCTTCCCTCCCTGATCGTGCACCAAAAGCAGTCCATGGAAAGATGAAAGGCCGGATAATCGTACTCGATCGTGTCGATCAGTTCTCCGACTATGATCTCCGTGTCAAGCTCCTCCTTTATTTCCCGCACCAGAGCCTGCTGAGGTGTCTCCCCGCTTTCAATCTTCCCGCCGGGAAACTCCCATCCCCCCTTGTAGTCACCATATCCTCTCGCCGTGGCAAAAATGCGGTCCTGATCCCTGATCACTGCCGCAACAACTCTGATCGTCTTCATTCTAACCTGATTCCTTATGTTGATTTCTGATGCTGATTCCTGATACTGTAAGAAGCAGCGAAGAAGGCGGCCACAAATTACCTGGCCCGCTTGTGCATCTTCGAACATTTTCCCCGCCGTTTCTTATTCTACCATTCTACCATGCCCCTCCATAAAATTGCCATCTCTGCTCGGATTCCTGTCCTCTCCAGTCCTCCCCGGGAATTCCCGGGAATGCCTCCTCTCGCCTCCCCGGACTCCCCGTCTTTTTGCCACCGTCAGGAAAGAACCCAGAAGCTCCTCCCCGAACTCCCGGGCATCAGCCATTTTTAGCTATTTTGCCCAATTTTCGTGAATTCTATGCACGGAAAATTGTGAATCCGAACAAAAGGTGTTACAATAATGAAGGATGCTGGCTGATGCGGCTGCACCCCCGCGCCCGTATCAGGAGGAGGCCTTTCAAATGTCTTCTTTTTATGACCGGCAGAAAATTACATCATTATTTAAATTGTACTAATAAAAAGGAGGGATTATGAAAAGGAGGCTACTGTGCTGCATAATGGCTGCTTTGTTCTGCCTGACTACAGCCTGTTCCTCTCAGGGGAACAACACAAACGGAAGCACAGAACAGAAACCAGCCAAGGAAGAATCGGTAACGCAGGAAGCGGCTGCTCCTGGCGATACATCTGACGCCTCTTCAGCTGCCCAGTTAAGCACAGCTGAGGAAAGTACTGCAGCTGCAGCAACTGACAAAGTTGCTGCTGACGGTCAAACCGGAATGTATGAAGATGAGCGTGGATGGTACGTGCTTTACAATCCTGCCCTGTTCACGGTGGAGGAAGCCAAGGACGATGTGAAGTTCCATTACACCGGAGAAGCTGTCGGCGAAAACTATGTGGAGATCCGCTATATTCCCGACAAACAGCCCAGGGAAGTGCTTACGGCTGAAGTCGAAGCCCTGACAGAAGAATACGAAGTAGAGGATGAAGATGCCATCATCCGGGATGAAGCCTATATTTACGAGGATAAGTGGTGCTATACCACCTCAGTCGAATACTCTGAAGATGACAGGGACACCACTGTCACTTATCAGTCAGCCGAATACAACGGCGGCGTTCTTCTGACCAAGCTCGTTGAAGGAATGACTGACGAGAATATTCTGGAAGGCTACATGGATGATGCCCTCTGGCACATCCTGGACACCATCAACTTCTATGATTATCAGCCTCAGGAAGAGTTCTCCTACGTTCCCGGAACATACAGCAAAGGCGCTGTCTCCACAGATCACGTAGTGGAAGACGAGGACGGCGAAGAAGATGAAGACGCTGATGAAGCGGGCACAGGCGCAGCTGCCGCGGCGGAGCCTGCTGACACCACTGCCGCACCTGCTGCGGAGATCGCAGATGCCACTGCCGCACCTGCCGCGGAGGCCGCCGGCACTTCTGAGGAAGCCGATGAAGAGGATGAAGATGAAATCGTGATCAGCCCGGAAGAAGCCCTGGAGCAGGCACCGGACCAGATCGTCCTGAAAAAAGATCACACCGGTCATTTTGTAACCGAGGCGAAAGCCCCTATCTTCTGGGGCAGCTTCCAGATGACAGAAAAGAATACCGTGAACAGCTATGAGTACGACGTCGAAGGGGATTATCTCTACCTGAATATCGGCGGAAACTGGATCGAGTACGAGAAGACCGAGGAAGCTGCTCCCGAGGATAACAAGCTCGATGATCCGGAATACCTGGATGAGCTCAATCGGGAGATCGATCTCCTCTACCATGACGGTATTGGAAAGACCGGCCGCATCCGCAAAATGCAGGCCTTCATCCTGGAACTGGCCCTTCATGCCAAGACACAGAATCCCGATTTCAAAGTAGTCACCCAGAATGCGGGTTACCTGGCATACGTAGACGGACAGTTTGAGAACGGCGACCAGTCCTTCATCAAAGACCTGGTCGATGGCTGGAGCACGGAAGGCATCGTCGGAAAAGGCGATTCACTCACCCCTTCTGTCTTCCAGAAAATATATGTCGATCAGGTGAAAAAAGGCAAATTTGTATCTGACACGACCACCGTGCAGGACGAAGAACAGCTGCAGAACTACCTGGCCCGCGCCAACGCCTGGGGCATCGCGCCCTTCCCCAGACTGGGCGGAGAACTGGCAAAAGAGATCCTGCCCGGACAGCGCTGGGCGGACAACGGGGACTATTTCTGGGTAGAGGATCCCTCTGTTCTCGGAATCGAGGACCGCATCGACGCCAAACGCGATGTAACCAAACTGACAGATGCCAAAAACTTCCTCTACAATATCAACGGCCGTCCCTATGACAACTGGCAGGATTGGGATAAGGAAGAAAAAGCTTTCGCCAAGGGCGACGGCGACAGGACCAGGATCATGGATTCCTATGCCTGCGGACTCCTCGTTCCTTCTGAAAACGGCAAATACACCCCCGTCACGGACGACGAGGAGGAAACAGCCGCTGTCATTGAAGAATACGGAGATAAGTGGGACTGGTGGTGGAGAGAACAGGGACTCGATGAGACCAAGGGCAGGGAGACCTGGCTCGAGGCTCTCCGCAATTCCGAATATGACGTGATCTACCTGGATCCCTTCTACAACCACAGAGCCCGTCCGGAAGATCAGACACCCCTCACCGCGGAAGAGGTCGAAAGCCTCAAGTATAAACCCGACGGCGGACGCCGTCAGGTAATCGCCTACCTCAATATCGGAAGCGCGGAACAGAACCGCTGGTACTGCCAGGATGACTGGATCTGGATCGATCCCAAGAACAAAAACTCCTTCTACAGCATGAAAGCCGGCAAGGTCATTGAGAGAGGCACCGACCAGGTCTATGTTCCCTTCATAGACAGCCCCTCAGCCAAAGAAGCGGAGAACACCACAGAACCTCCCGCCTGGCTGGCCTATGACTACGGCCACGACTACCCTGAAGAGGCCGTCGTGGAGTGGTGGCACAAGGACTGGAGAGACATCATCATCAACGGCGGCAGCCAATATGCCCACAAAGTCACCGGAGACAACACATCCTCCATCGACAGAATCATTGCTCAGGGATTTGACGGAGTCTTCCTCGACAACGCAGACTCCTGCGTCGACGGTTACTGGGATGCCTTTGAGAAATACTGGCTGGAGCACGGCGGCATTCCGGAATAAAGAATCTGATGCAGAATTAAATTGTCAGATTGATAAAGGAATTGATATAGGAACCAAAGAATCTGATAAAGATTTAAAAAAGTCCGATCGATTAAGGAATCAAAGAATCCGATAAAGATTTAAAAAAATCCGATCAATCAAGGAATCAAAGAATCTGATAAAGAATTAAAGAGTCAGGAGACAAATCACCAATGTCTCCTGACTCTTTTTTCACAATAAACGTCAAATAGTTGGTGTTATTTCCTGCCCCTGCTCATCAGATCCCGGCCGAATCCCGGTTTCCCCCTGCCCGGTTCAGAATCGCCACAATGAGAAGCACAGCCGCAGGGACAAGCAGAATGCGCATTCCCGTCCGGATACCGGCACTTTCCGCAACTGTACCGATCACGGAAGGAGTGATGATAGAGCCGAACCCGGACAGAGTGACGAAAATACCCATGGCGAGGGGATAGCGCCCGAAGACATCACCGGCATTTGCGACAGTCGTGCCGTACATGCCCGACAGCGACAGTCCGAGCCCGATGGTGCCCGCCAGCATCAGAGGAAGGCTGTTCGTGAACAGGACAAGACACAGAAAAATGAGAATGCCCGCTGACAGAACGCGAATAATCGAGGCGGGAGCAAAACGCCCGCCGATCGCGCTGCAGCCGAAACGTCCCAGGAGGATCGTAATCCACAGAAGAGAGTTCAGCAGCTGGGCGGAACCGGAGGCCAGAACGCCGCATTCCTCATAATAAGTGACCATCCATCCCATGACAGTCGCCTCCACGCACAGATAGAGGAACATGATGCAGATGGAGACCAGAAAAGGACGCTCCCCGAGAAAGCCGAAAGCGTTCTCCTTTTTCTCCTCCCGCGAATAGGTCACACTGTCCATTTTCATGAATGCTGAGGTGAAGACAGACAGAAGGAGCAGAGCCAGGATAACATAGACCGCGATCCGCCATCCAATCGCTCCGAAACGGGTACACGCCAAAGCAATGAGGGGCGCGGTAACAGCGCCGATGGCAAAGAAGCCATGCAGCGCGTTCAGGGGAGATGAATTCCCGCCGGACAGGGTGCTGACCGCCTGGTTGTTGTAATTGCTGATCGAGCCGCGCCCCAAACCGGTCAGCAAAAAGGCGAAAATGAGGATAAAGGGATTGCCGGTGATCAGCACCAGAAAGAAACCGATGATCGGAAGAAGGTTGAGAAGCATCAGGGAACTCTTGATCCCGATCAGAAGCGGGATCAGGCCCGCGAAAAGCCCCGCGATAATATTGCCCGTGGAATGAGCGGAGATCAGATACCCGCCGATCTGGTAGCTGAGATTGTACTCCGCCTTGATCATAGGCAGGATGGATCCGATCAGGATCGTGTAGATACCCTGAATCAGATACAGAAAAAACAGATTGCCGATCATATAGCGGTCGTTGGGAGCAAGCGAGCGGAAGAAGGATTCTTTTTGGACATTCTTATTCATATTATGAACCTCAGATTAATACAGACAGCAATCCCTCTCAGGGCTGCTTGATTTCAGGGAGACAGGGGACGGTTCTGTGTCTCCTGTCCCATCTCAGGGCTGCTTGATTTCAGCGGGGAAGACCAGCGCTTCTATATAAAGTAAATGAAAAGCCCGTGCATTCCGCCGTTTCCTTTCACGATTCTATTATAGGTCTTCCACCGGCTTATAATCAGATGCTTAGCGGACTGAAAATATAAAAAAACAGACACCCATAATGCACTTGTTTTTTACCCTGAAATTCAAAAAAATATATGGATAAAGAGACAAAATTCATGGATAATCTGATGGAATCTATAACAAAAAGACGCCTGAATGAAACAAAACCGCAGGAAATGCCAATGACAGGCCGGTTCGGAAGGGGAGGTTTGGAGACAGGGGACGGTTCTGTGTCTCCAAACCGTCCCCTTCCTGGGCAAAAAACGCCGTACCGGCATCAATGGCTCAGTACGGCGGTGCTGTCTTTTTGATTGAAATTATTTTTTCGTGATGATGGCTCTCTTGTGTGTGCCTTTTCCTATCGCTCCCTTTTCGTCGGATGCCGCCACATTGAAGAGGACCCTCTTGCCATCGATCTCCGCAATTTCTACTTCACATGTTACTTTCCCGCCTTCAGGTGTTGCGGCGAAATGCTTGACTTCCACAGCCATACCGACAGACCCTTTTCCTTCCTCCAGATTTGCTGCCAGAAGGTCCGCGCAGGTAAGTTCCATCAGATTGATCATACTGGGAGTGGAGAAGACATGAGGCAGGTCAATCTGCGGAAGCTGGCTGTCAAGGTGATCCGCACACATCTCAGCAGTAACATGAATGGTAATTGTGTTCTTCATCCCGACTTTTAATTCCATAATATCTTTCCTTTCTTTATAATAATATTCTTTATAATAAAGTTCTTTATTCTCAGGACTCTCTCGTAAGTCTTGTGCCCATACGCAGCATGGGTTCATACCTGCGCGATGCCCTTAAAGGTATCTTCTTCCCCGCCGCACAGATTCACAGGTCCTCTCCTTTATGTGTCTGCTGCCCGATCACTTAAGCGGCTTTTCCTATTATAACAGTATTTTTCTCAAAAATCAGTACGCCGCCTCCTGCGGCTTCCTCTTTTTCAGGTTCTTTTATAAAAAAGTCTTTTATGCAGAAGCCTCCTTCAAAGAATCCTTTCTATTATTCTCTTCCATATATCTTACTGAATTTCTTTTCCTTACAGAGAGCAGAAGCAGAAAATCCCCCAGAATCTGCCTGACAGCCAGTTCATAGCCATTTGGCTCCTCCCTCAGGTATTTCAGAAACTCCAGAGTATAGCCGATCAGGCGTATCCTTCTCTCAGTATCGGGCTTTATATGAAGTATTGACAAGGACTTGGACCGGAGAATCGGTGAGAAATACTTGCGGTCCAGATAACTCCCGAACTCTCCCCCCGGAAAACGGGCATCACAAGTCAGGGAGTAGTAGCCGCAGTCTTCCGGAAAGTCATATGCGTGAAGGACACTTCCATTGATATAAACAGCCTCTCCCTGGTGTATTTCTACGACCTGATCGGCTGTCTGCAGATGAAAAGAGCCCCTTTCAGTATAATTGATCTCAAACCAGTCGTGCCAGTGCCAGGGAATATGATGCCCAATAAAAACATGGCTCTCATTAAAATTGCACACGAAGGGCAGACCCCCGGATTCCTTCTCCAGAAGCTCCTTACTGTTATTTTCCAGAATCAGCCTGTTTTTCTGATAACGTATCATCTCATGTTCCTCTTCTATAGCTTCTATAGCAACCAAGTTCTATTATTGCAAGCAGGCATGAAATCCGCACTCCGGACAGCAAATATAGGTCATTTTTTACAGTTTCAGGTCGGTTTTGTTTTATTTTACTGTCCTTTTTATGCTGATTCAAGCAAATAATACACAAAAATAAGCGATTCCCCTTGAAAAACAGTATTATCGGCAGCGCTGTTAACTGTGTCAGTTTTTTTATATTTTCAGTCAGAAAACCCACTGAAACTACATGCATATAGCATCTATAATCAAATCATCAAAAAAAACAGCAGACAACAAAGAAACATATTAAAAACCTCTCAGGAACCACCTGAGGCAGACTGAAGCAGCCTGAGACAAACTTAAACAGGCGGAAGCAGCCTGAGTAAAAACAATCTGCCAGAGCAACAAAAGTTACCTGCGCAAAAAAATCAATCAAAAACCAAAGGAGGACCCATAATGAAAAAGTACAGTAAAGTTTTAGCTGCCGGAATGATCGCCATGATGTGCCTGACTGCCTGCGGAGGCAGTGCTTCGGGAAGCGGCTCTGCCAACAACACTTCCGCAGGAACTTCCGCCACCACAAAGGATAACAGTGCGTACGACGTATGCTACGTCTCCACCGTGGAAGATGAATGGCTCACAGATCTGCTCAATGACATGAGCGTCAGCGCAAAGAACAACGATGTCGCCCTGGAAGTCAAGCACGCCGGAAATGACTCCTCCAAAGTCATTCAGTGCATCGAACAGGCAAAGGCGGAAGGCAAGCAGGCCACCATCGTCAACGTAGCCTACTCCAGCGACGTGACAGCCTGTGTGGAAGCAGCCGGCGACATGAACCTGGTATTTGTCAACCGCCTGCCCGAGCCCGATGACTACAATCTCCTCGGCGGAAATGTCGCCGGCGTCGCCTCCGACGAAAGACTCGCAGGCACCTTCCAGGGTGAGTTTCTTGCGGACTACTTCAAGGAAAAAGGTCAGACAGATGTCCGCTATCTGCTGATCCAGGGTCCTCTGGACCTGTCCCACTCCGTCATCCGCTCCGAGAAGCCCCTCGAAGTCCTCAAGGACGCCGGCCTGAACATGATCGAAGCCGGAACGATTTCCGCAGACTATGACCGCGCAAAAGCCCAGAAGGGTGTCGAGTCCTTCCTGGCAACAGGCACAGAATTTGACTGCATCATCTCCAACAACGACGCAATGGCCCTCGGCGCGATCAAGGCTCTGGAGAACAACGGCATTGACCCCTCTTCTCTCCCGATCGTCGGCATCGACGCAACCGCTGACGCCGTAGAAGCCATCCAGAATGGAACACTGTCCATGAGCGTCTTCCAGAGTGCGGAGGGGCAGGCGGAAGCAGCCATCCTCATTGCCAAGAACCTGATCGACGGCAAGCCCGCCGGCGAAGGCACCGGCTGCACAGTATCCGACGAGTGCGAGAGCCTCTTCTATGTGCCCTTTGAAAAAGTAACTCCCGAAAACGTTCAGGATTACGCGAAATAAGCCGCAATGAAAGACAGCTGACTGCAGCGACATGCCGAAAAAGCGCCCCCATGACAAGCCTCAATGAC
>JAUNEM010000090.1:6919-10311 GCA_030525515.1 Eubacteriales bacterium | reverse complement strand
TTCCGTAGGACTCAAGCACCTGGCAATGTGGGAAAACGGATTCCGCAACTACACTAATAATGATCGTCCGATCTATACACCAGCGGATTGCAAGAGCCAGAAAATCCGCACAATGGAAAATCCGATCCATATGAAGGCCTGGAAAGCAATCGGCGCTAATCCGACCCCCATGGCTTTCTCTGAGCTGTTCACTGCAATGCAGCAGGGAACGGTTGACGGAGAGGAAAACCCGATCGGCATTATCCACAGCAATCGTTTTTATGAAGTGCAGAAATACATTTCCCTGACCCAGCACGTGTATACACCCTATGTCGTGGTCATGAACCCCGATAAGTTCAACTCCCTGACAGATGAACAGAAAGACATTCTGCTCAGGGCTATGGAAAAGGCCTCCGAATACCAGCTGAAATGCTCGGCAGAAGCGGAACTCAAAGGTATTAAAGAGATGGAGGAGTACGGATGCAACGTCAATGAACTGACGGATGAACAGAAGAAGGAATTCCAGACAATCATCGAGAACGCGGATGTCTTCAGTGTTGCAAAAGAAGCAATGGCACATCCGGATTACTTCGACGCGATGCAGAAGGAACTGGAGGAGTACAGAGCGAAGGGAGGCACCAATGAATAAAATATTGCATTTCCTGAATGAATATCTGGAAGAGACTATCTGTGTGATCCTGATGTCAGTCATGACGATCATCATCTTTATCCAGGTAGTAATGAGATACCTGATGCACAATTCTCTCTCCTGGTCGGAAGAACTCGCAAGATATTGTTTCATCTGGCTGATCTACATCGGAATCGCTTACGGATGTAAATTGATGAAACACATCAAAATCGATGCGGCCCTGAAATTATTCCCTGAAAAAGTCAGACCCTATATTGTCATTCTGGGCGAACTGCTGGTAATCGTATTCTCGACATACATCGTAATCACAGGCGTTCAGCTCACATACAAGCAGATGCTGTATGGTAAGGTCTCCCCCGCTTTGGGCCTTCCCCTCCAGTATATCAATATCGCGCCGGCTGCCGGATTTTTCCTGGTCATAATCCGGCAGATTCAGACAGTCTGGTACCTGGTCGGAAAACTGTCGGACAATAAAGAGAAAGGAGAGGAGTAATGGTTGCAGCAGTATTATTTTTATCTCTGGTCGTTGCGCTGATTATTAACATGCCGGTCGGAATCGCAATAGGCGCATCCTCTCTGTGCGCCATCCTGGCAGACGGACGAATAAGTTCCCTTTACATCGTACAGCAGCTGGTGACAAGCGCGGACTCCTTTCCGCTCATGGCTATTCCGCTCTTCATCCTGGCCGGCGAGCTGATGGGAGCAGGCGGCGTCTCCAAGAGGCTCCTGAACGTCTGCAATGTCTTCCTCGGAAGATTCACCGGCGGTCTGGCAACTGTGACGGTAGTCCTGTGCATGTTTTTCGCAGCTGTCTCCGGATCCGGCCCGGCAACTGTTGCGGCAATCGGTTCCATGGTCGTCCCCACAATGCTTGAGAAAGGCTATAGTAAGAGCTTTACCCTAGCGCTGATCGCCACAGCGGGCAGCATCGGTGTCATTATCCCCCCCAGTATTCCCATGGTTATCTATGGTGTTTCCACAAGCACCTCGATCAGTTCCATGTTTATGGCGGGATTTGTTCCCGGTATCCTGATCGGTCTTTCTCTGATCCTCATGTCCTATATCTATTGCAAAAAGAATGGATGGAAGGGAGAAGAAAAGAGGTATACAGCAAAAGAAAAGCTTGCCGCTGTATGGGACGCCAAATGGGCGATCATCAACCCGATCATCATTCTCGGCGGAATATACGCAGGAATCTTTACCCCTACCGAGGCAGCGGCCGTCGCCGCAGTATATGCCTTCATCTGTGGTGCTTTCATCTACCGTGAACTGAATCTCAAAGATATTTTCAGCACAATCGGAAACGCCTGCAATACCACCGGAACAACCATGGTCATCATCGGATGCGCAACTGCCTTTACAAGAATTCTGACAATCGAGAAGATTCCGGGCGTCATCACCTCCACTATTACAGGCATGACAGACAACAAAGTGTTCATCCTGCTGCTGATCCTTGTCCTGCTCCTAATCGTCGGATGCTTCATGGATACAACACCGGCTATGATGGTGCTGTCTCCCATCCTGCTTCCCATTGCGGTGCAGTTTGGAGTCAATCCGATTCATTTCGGTATCATCATGGTCGTCAGCCTGGCAATCGGATTCATCACCCCTCCTCTGGGAATCAACCTGTTTGTGGCTGCCCGTGTCGGCCGCAGCAATCTTGAGACCGTTGTCTCAGGTATCGTCAAATTTATCATTATCATGATCGTGGATCTGCTCCTGATCACATTTATTCCTGCAATCAGCATGTGGCTGCCCAACCTGATCATGAAATAATTCCAGGACACCTTCGAGTGCCTGTGACATCAACTATCACGTCAATATGTAACCCCCTCCCAGGGTATTGCACGTTGAACCAGATCTGTGTTCTGCGCGCAATACCCGCAGCTCAAGCTGCCGGTCCGGGCGATGAAGATTAAACAACCTAAATGGATTGGAGATAAAAGATGAGAGTTATTATTACCGATTGCGATCACGACAATATCGATATTGAGAAAAAAGTATTTGCGGACGCGGGAATGAGCGTAGAACTGAGACAGGCCGTCACCGAGGATGAGGTGATCGCACAGTGCCAGGGCGCGGAGATCTTCATCGTCCAGTACGCGAAGATCACGGAAAAGGTCATGGACAACTGCCCCTGCCTGAAATATGTCGTCCGCTATGGTGTCGGCGTCGATACCATCGATATTCCCGCAGCGACCAGGCATGGCATCCAGGTCGGCAATGTGCCGGACTACGGCATGAACGAAGTGGCGGACCACGCGATCGCGCTGGCCATGTCCATGATCCGCAAGACCATCGAGATGAATGCCTTCACCAAAAACCAGAAGTGGGACTATACAAAGTCCATCCCGATCCACCGCTTCAGTGAGATGACCGTCGGTGTGATCGGCCTGGGACGAATCGGACGCAACTTCGCCCAGAAGATGCATGCTCTGGGCTTTAAAGTGATTGGAACGGACCCCTATTTCAAGGCTACACCCGAAACGGATGCCTATGTGAAGCCTGTATCCATGGAAGACGTGATCACTCAGTCGGATGTGATTTCCTTGCACTGCCCGGCGGACGGAAATATGAACCTGTTCTGCGCGGAAACTTTTAAAAAGATGAAAAATACCGCGATCCTGATCAATGTTGCCCGCGGCGGGATCATCAATGAAGAAGATCTCGATCAGGCACTGACAGATGGTGAGATCGGCGGCGCGGCACTGGACTGCATGCTCGGCGAGCCGGTGAGCAAGGATTCTCCTCTCTTCAGACATGA
>JAUNEM010000090.1:0-6819 GCA_030525515.1 Eubacteriales bacterium | reverse complement strand
CCTGCGGGTAGTCAAATTTTTCCCCGCGGAAGCCATGGGCGGGCTGAAAACGATCAGCGCCATGGCTCCCGTCTACTCACAGATCTGCTTTATGCCCACAGGCGGCATCAATGCGTCCAACGTGTGTGACTACCTCAAAAACGACCGCATCATCGCCTGTGGAGGAACCTGGATGGTTCCGGCGGATGCCATAGCCAGAGATGACTTTGACCAGATACGGAAACTGACACAGGAGGCTGTGCACACCATGCTGGGCTTCCGCCTGGCTCATGTGGGCATCAACTGTGCCGATCTGACAGAAGCAAAGGATGTCGCGAAGAACTTTGAGGACATCTTTGGATTTGCAGCTAACGAAAATCCCGGGTCCATCTTCTCGGCGGGTTATATTGAATCCCTGAAAGCCCCTTATCTGGGAACAAAGGGACACATTGCCATCGCGGTGAATTCCGTCGAGCGCGCAGTGGCATACCTGAATAAAAAAGGCGTGGCCTTCAACGAAGAGAGCACGGTCTATATGGCAGATGGAAAGATAAAAGCCATCTATATGGAAAAAGAAATCGGTGGATTTGCCATTCATCTGGTGAGAATGGCCTGAGCAGTGAATTACTATATGGAGGAAAAACATAGATGGGAAAAGTGATCTTGTTTGGAGAAGCCATGGCACTCCTGATCGCAGATACCACAGGTCCGTTGGAAGAAGTTGAACATTTTTCGCGCGCCATGTCCGGCGCTGAAGTAAACGTATCAATCGGCTTATCCCGACTGGGGCACAAGACGGAATATCTCACCAGGCTCGGTGATGATCCTTTTGGACATTACATCAAAGACAGTCTTGAGAAAAACGGAATCGGCACATCCCTCATCACATTTGACGACGTATACAGGACCGGAATTCAGCTCAAAAACCGCACAACGGACGGCAGTGACCCCTGCGCGCCGTATTACCGGAAAGGATCTGCAGCATCCAGAATTACCCCTGCAGAGATCGAACGGATCGATCTTTCTGACGTCGACTTGGTACATGTGACCGGCATCCCTCCGGCATTATCTGTGAGCGCAAGAGAGGCGACCTTCCGCCTGATAGACCGGGCAAAAGAAGCCGGTATCCGCGTGACATTTGATCCCAACCTGCGCCCTGCCCTCTGGGAAAACGAAGAAACCATGCGAACAGTGATCAACCAGCTGTCCGAAAAGGCAGATCTGATTTTACCCGGAATCGCCGAATGTGAGATCCTGACCGGAAGCAGGGATTTCGATCACATCTTCCGCTTTTACGGAGATAAAGGAATCCACACTGTGATTATCAAGGACGGGTCCAGGGGAGCAGTCGTGAATGAGGACGGAAAAGTCTTTACGGTCCCCGGATTTAAAGTAGAAAAGGTAGTGGATACCGTTGGGGCAGGAGATGGTTTCGCTGTCGGAGTGATCAGCGGAATCCTGGAAGGTCTCAGCATCGAAGACAGCGTACGGCGCGGCAACGCGATCGGAGCCATTCAGGTCACACATCGCGGTGATAATGAAGGTCTGCCCACACACGAAGAACTCTCAGCTTTTATGAAAAACTGACAGACTAAAAGCCCGTTTTTTAAGGCAAGGTACATAATTTAGTGAAGCAAAGCCCGGATTTCATTTAAAGCAAAGCACAAATTTCATGTAAAGCAAAGTACAAATTCAGCGCCTGTGACGGTCAGCCACAGGCGCTGATTTCGTGTTCAGGCACGACGATAATCGTTCAAATGATGTTTCTTCCAAGTCCGGTCTATTGAGACAGATTTTTTCAATTAATAATGTTTCCATCCTTGTGATTATGACCCGCGTTCACAAACTCATTATGAAAGAAACTGCGCGGCAGTCGTCCCGCTCCGTTGCCTTGTCCCAATGGACTGACAGACTGCGAAGCAATACATCGCCCAAAGTCAGGACACCGGGAAAATGTCCGCAAACATGTATGATGAAACTGGAGGAGATAAGTCAAACCCATGTTGACACCATGTCAGAGTCAGTATATAATTCAGTTATTGACACAATGTCAGCATTTTAGCAAGAAGTGATACCTACAACGAAAAAAAAGGAGAAAAATAAATGGCAAAGAATATTTTAGTGGCTGTGTTTTCCGCCAGCGGCGTGACGAGAAAAGTCGGACAGGAAATCGCGCGGGTCGCAGGTGCGGACTTTTATGAGATCGTACCCAAAGAACTGTATACCGCGGCTGACCTGGATTATATGAACAAGAAGAGCCGCAGCAGTGTGGAAATGAATGATGCTTCCGCGAGGCCCGAAATCGCAGCAAATACTCTGGATATGGCTGCTTACGACACTGTAATTGTCGGTTTCCCGATCTGGTGGGGCATCGCGCCCAGGATCATTGAGACCTTCCTGGAAAGCTATGATTTCAGCGGCAAAAAGATCATCCCCTTCTGCACGTCCGGCGGCAGCGGTGTAGGCCGCAGCGATACTGCCCTGCACAAGAACGTGACAGGCGATGTGCAGTGGGCAAAGGGCACCCAGATCAACCGGCCCAATGAAGCGGAGATCCGCCGCTGGCTTGATAAGGTGCTGTAAGCCGTCGGACTGAAAAAGTATTGCAAAATGGACGAAAGGCACTATCAGTATGAAATACACAAAACTCGGCAATTCAGACCTGAATGTATCCCGGATCTGCATGGGCTGCATGGGATTCGGAGATCCCGGAAGAGGCCAGCACAGCTGGACCATTGATGAGGAACACACCCGGGAGATCATCAGACGAGGCCTGGACCTCGGCGTCAACTTCTATGATACGGCGATTGCTTACCAGAGCGGCACCAGCGAGCAGTATGTGGGCCGGGCCCTCCGGGACTTCGCCAGGCGGGAGGATGTGGTCGTCGCGACGAAATTCCTGCCCAGAACCCAGGATGAGATCGAGAGCGGCATCAGCGGGCAGCAGCACATTGAAAACATGATCAATACCAGCCTCCAGAACCTTGGGATGGATTATGTTGATCTCTACATCTATCACATGTGGGACTGGCAGACACCGATCTATGACATCATGGACGGTCTGACCCGGATCGTGAAGGCAGGGAAGGCCAGATACATCGGCATCTCCAACTGCTTCGCCTGGCAGATTGCCAAGGCAAATGCTCTGGCAGAAAAGGAAGGCTTTGCAAAATTCGTCTCTGTCCAGGGACACTACAACCTGATCTTCCGGGAGGAAGAACGGGAAATGGTGCCTTACTGCGAGGAGGAAAACATTGCCCTCACTCCCTACAGCGCACTGGCTTCCGGCCGTCTTTCCCGGCTTCCCGGACAAGGCGGAACGAAGCGCGCCGAGGAGGACTCCTACGCGAAGTTCAAATATGACGCGACCGCTTCTCAGGACAATGTGATCATCGCCCGCGTCGCCGAGCTGGCGCAGAGGCACGGTGTAACTATGACAGAGGTATCCCTGGCCTGGCTGCTCACAAAGGTCACCTCCCCCGTGGTCGGCGCCACTAAACTTCATCACATCGAAGGCGCGGCCGGAGCGGTGGATCTGGAGCTGAGCCCGGAGGAGACCGGATACCTGGAGGAGCCCTATGTACCGCATCCGCTCGCAGGAGTCATGGCACAGAACAAACCTGCAGCGGCAAAGGAAAAGCATGTCTGGTCCACAGGCGACCAGAAGATTGGGAAGTAACCCGGAAATACTGACAAAAAGCGTATAACAAGGAGGGCAGCTTCGTGTCCAGGTCCAGATCAAACAACAAAATCCGAAAAATCGTGGATGCGGCTATGACCGTCCTTCTTCTTTTTCTCATGGCCTACCAGGTCACCGGTGAAGCTGCTCATGAGTGGATCGGCATGGGCATGACGGTGCTCGTCATCATCCATCAGATCCTGAACCGGAAGTGGTATGGTGCTCTTTTCAAAGGGAAATATAATCCCTACCGCACAGTTGCAACGATCCTGAACATCCTGCTTCTTCTGAGCATAGCGCTCACAGCCTTCTGCGGCATGGCCATGAGCAGCCATGCTGTGCCCTTCCTATATGGAGTGGCGCCTGTTTCTTTCGCGCGCGCTATGCACCTGTCCATGTCACACTGGTCTTTCGTGCTGATGGGACTTCATCTGGGAATGCATATCCCGGCAATGGCAGCCGGTATGAAGCTGAGCAGCAGAACCAGGGCCATCCTGACCTGTATTTTTACCTTCATAGGAGGAATCGGCTTCTGGCTGTTCCTGAGAAACGGTATGGCGGACTATCTGCTCTTCCGTGTTACCTTCGCGTTCCTGGACTATGAGAAAGCCGCAGGTCTTGTGCTTCTGGAAAACCTGCTGATGCTGTCCTTCTGGGCCTTGATCGGAGCGCAGACAGCAGGCATCTGCAGGAACGCAGTACAGAAAAAGGATACTCAAAGGAACCCTCTCCTCCCTGTTGTCGTCATCCTGGCATCCGTGATCATCGGAATCCTGCCGTCACTTCTTTTCCCGTCCGCAAATGGTCAGTCTTCCTTTGGCGGCGCAGACTGGTCCGCGCCCGTGAAAGAAGCTGCAAAGAAGGAAGAACAAAAAGAAAACGGCGGAACGGGCGGAACAGAGAAAGCCGCCCGGACGGATGATGCGTCAGAAAAGCCGGCAATAGTATCGGTAGATGACGGATTCATGCCCATTCAGGGCGGTTCTTTCCTGATGGGAAGTCCTGAATCGGAAAACTGGCGGATCGATGATGAGACACAGCATGAAGCCTCTGTCGGTTCGTTCTTTATGGATCCCTACGAAACCACACAGGAGGAATATGAAAGGCTGATGGGAGAGAATCCCTCCACATTTACCGGGGATGACCTGCCTGTCGAAAACATCTCCTGGCTGGAAGCGATCCGCTGCGCCAACGCGAAAAGCACAGATACCGGGCTGACACCGGTTTATACCATTGCCTCTGACGGCGTGACCTGGGATCTGTCGGCTGACGGTTACCGGCTGCCGACGGAAGCCGAGTGGGAATATGCCTGCAGGGCGGGTACAGACACACCCTTTAACACGGAGAAATCCCTGAGCGCCGACGAGGCGAACTTCTACGGCCATTACCCCTATGAAATCGAAGAAAACTATTTCGACAACTCTGTACTGGACGCAAAGCCCGGCGAATACCGGCAGACAACCCTGGCTGTCGGCAGTTTCGAGCCGAATGCCTGGGGGCTTTATGACATGCACGGCAATGTCAATGAGTGGTGCTGGGACTATTACGGAGACTACGATTTGAAATCTGTCGATAATCCGACAGGACCTGCATCAGGTACAAGACATGTCTACCGCGGCGGAGGCTGGAATGACTTTGCCAAGAATATGCGCAGCGCTTACCGCGCCGCCGGTCAGGAGGATCTGAAAAGCTTCAACCTCGGTCTGCGGCTTGTAAGAAATGCGGATAGCAGCCGTTCCGGTTCCCTTACATCCGGCGGGGCAGCTCTGAAAGCCGAAACAGGCGGGAAGACTCTGATCGCCTTTTTCTCCTGGAGCGGCAATACCCGGGGGATCGCACAGGAAATCCAGTCACAGACCGGGGCAGATCTCTTTGAGATCACACCGGTGGATCCTTACTCCGAGGATTACAATACTGTCCTGATGGAAGCTCAGGAGGATCAGCATAAGCAGGCACGTCCGGAGCTCTCGGAACACGTTCAAAACATGGACGACTACGACATCATCCTGCTGGGGTATCCGAACTGGTGGGCATCCATCCCGATGCCGATTGCTTCCTTCCTGGAGGAATATGATTTTTCCGGAAAGACGATCATCCCCTTCTGTTCCCATGGCGGAGGAAGATTCGGCCAGAGCCTGACTGCGATCGCAAAGCTTGCTCCGGAAGCGGTGATCGGCGAAGGATTATCGGTTCATTACTCAGGCGGCTCAACCCTCCCTGATGATGTGACGGCCTGGCTTGAACTCAATGGCATCCGCTCCGGACCGAGTGCCGGACAGACAGCGAGTCATTAAAGATAAACAAAACAAAAACAAGACTTATCAAAATAAAACAAGGCGCAGCCGCTTCCGATTATTTCGTGCAGAGACACGAGAGACCGGGAAGCGGCTGCTTTTTTATGCACCTGATCTTTGTTAATTGTATGCACCCCTTTCAATGGGGTGTTCAGAAAAGATTTTCTTTTATCGCTGGGAGCTTTGGATTTTGCCCCCGGCAAGATCCTCTCTGCGGATCACTCCGAGCAGAAGAGATACCGACACTGCCATCATGATCATCTAACGAACAGATGCATTATCACGCTCTTCTTTTTAAAATGCAAGTCCTGAGGATCCTCAGGTAACATGCACCCGGGCATCGTAAAAGTACACGTCCTCCCGAAACTCGAGATTTATGCTCACGATATTTAAGCAAAAACCGAATAAAACCGACTCACGATCCAATCTCACAGGTCAACTCTGTCCAGCTTACGAGTACGTACTCGTCAGTATTTCACAAATTCCATTCTGCATTTTTATCCAATTGTCACAAAAATAAAAAACCTCAAAAAAAGCTCTTGCAAATAATCTTTTTATCGTTTACATTAAATTTAACGAGTACGTACTCGCTAAAAACGAAACCAGTATCCTCCTTTTACGATTTCGTACTCGTTACCCTCCCCGATAATTGCGGTAATTAACGTAATAACGTTTATATTACCTCATTATATAAGATCAGTTAATCAGACGCACGGATTTCAAAAGCACTCAAAACTCTATCATCACAAATCAACAGAAAGGGGAAAATAATCATGGCAGAACTGAGAATCGGACTCATCGGAACAGGCGCGATCGGCCGCACACACATCGACCGCATCAACAACAAGCTCCAGGGCGGCAAAGTCG
>JAUNEM010000089.1 GCA_030525515.1 Eubacteriales bacterium | reverse complement strand
CCGGACGGAAGTTTTCTCAAACCTTTTTTCATCACACGTCCTCCCCTCCACACTTTCCTGGACCTGGACATCATCGCAGCCGCCCCTTCCCGTTATATGTGGGCGGGCATGGGAGACACCTACGCCAAGTATTTCGAGGCGGACATGTCCTCCCGCGGTGAGGAACTGAGCCACTATGTCGGCCTGGGTGTGACGATCAGCCGCATGTGCCTGGATCCCATTCTCAAATACGGGGAACAGGCTCTCAGAGACAACGAGGCAGGCATTGCTTCCGAGGCCCTGGAAAATGTTGTTCTGGCCATCAATGTGACGACCGCCCTGACTTCCATCCTGGTCACCAAGGACAAGATCATCGATTACAACACCGGCCTTGCCCATGCGATCAACTACGGCCTGACCTCTTACCCCGAAGTGGAGCACAATCATCTGCACGGGGAAATTGTCTCCTTCGGTGTGCTGAACCTGCTGCTGATCGAGTCCCAGATCGATCCTTCCTATATGGAAATCTTCCGGAAAATGCTGGCTTTCAGCCGCGCCGTAAAGCTCCCTGTCCGCCTGGAGGACCTGGGACTGACAGTCGATGACACGGACACCGTCATCGACAAGGCCCTGGCCATGCCCGATATCGATCACAATCCCTATCCCATTACCCGTCCAATGCTGGTCAAAGCATTTGCGGAACTCAGAGCCTGCAGTGAGGCTGAGTAAAAACTTTTTGAGTTTTGCCCGGCCCGGAGCCTGCAGAGAAGCTTTGAAATATTTTTCATGGAGGTATATCATGTCAAGTAAGAAAATCACACCTGCTCCGATCATTATGGGAGTGGCATTTGTCTGGTTCACGACGCACTTCGGGGGCGGTTTTGCCTCCGGCGCCCAGCTCTACTCCTACTATCTCCGGTACGGAATCTGGTGCCTGATCATGCCGGTCCTTGCCATGGCCTACAATGCCTTCTTTTTCTACTACTGCCTGCGCTATGCCAGAAAGCATGAGGTCTATGACTACCGCTCCTACAACAACAGCTTCTACGGAAAATACGCACCTGTCTTCTCCAACCTTTTTGAGTTCCTGTATATTGTCGTCATGTGCGTTGCCCCGGCCGTGGCCTTCGCGACAGGCGGAGCCACACTGAATTCGGTCACGGGACTCCCTTACCTGCTCTGCACCTTGCTCATCGGAATTTTCATTTTCATCGTGGCCATTTTCGGAACCGATCTGGTGCGCCGGGTCTCCTCCGTTTTGTCCATCGTGATCATCATCGGGCTGGTGGCAGTATATATTCCCAATATCCTGGCCAACTCGGCCGGCATCGGCGAGTCGATGGCAGCCATGAAGGCAGCCCCGGTTCCTTTTGGAAAAGCCCTGTATTCCGCCTTTTTGTATGGCACCTTCCAGCTCTGCAATGTCGCCGTCTTCGTACAGCACGGCAGGGTATTTGAAAAACCTGAGGACTCCGGAAAGAGCATGCTGATCGGATGGCTCATCAACTCCGCCCTCATGCTGGTCGTCGTCCTGGGACTCCTGACCGTCTATGCCAATCCCGATATGTCATCCGCCTCTGTTCCGACCCTGTTCATGGTTCAGCAGGGCGTCGGCGCGGCTTTCCTGACACCCGTCATTTCCATCCTGATCATTCTCGGAGCGGTGACGACAGCCGTCAACATGGTGGCCGCCATGGTCAGGCGCATCGGAAACGCCGTCGAGACTCCTGAGGAAAAAGCGTTGACAGACCAGGGCAAACCGATCCTGAAGACCGTCCTGATCGCTCTCTGCTGCTGCCTGGTCGACTTCGGCATCGCCCAGTTCGGTCTGCTCACCCTGATTGCCAAGGCCTACAGCACCATCGCTTATCTGGCGATTCCGGTCATCCTGATCCCCTACATCATCCATATGATCGTCACCCGGTTTGACACCAAATAATCCATATCATTTCATGACCCGCCCGTGAGTCCTGCGCGCCGGGAAGTTTGGTTGCCGTCGGCAGTCGCCGCGCGCCCCGTGTCCCGCAAGTCCTTTGCGCCGGGAAGTATGAACGCTGCTTCCTCCTGACGCGGTCAGCCTGTATTTATATCTGACAAAAAAACAAAGGCGCCTGAAAAGACAGTATCCACTGCCTCTTCAGGCGTCTTTGCTCAGCCCGTTTCTTAATTCAGCTTATTGACTTTCTTCCACCGGTTTACTGAATATTTCACGCCGGTTTATTGGCTTTCATCCATCGCGGGATCAGTGAAAAACTTACAGACCCTTGCCCAGAGCCTCTGCCCTGGCGAGGGCGCCTTCGCTCTTGTTGTCCTCGCCGTTTACAGCGATGATGCCGGCATCCTCTGCGCCGAACATGGCAAGCATGCATTTATACTGGGCTTCGATTCCTGCGGTGACACCCGGGGATGCGGAACTCAGGATCATTGCGTACTTTGTGGCTTTCGCGGGCTTCATGCCGGCATAGAAACGGGAAATCGTGCTCTCCATCTGTCCGGTAAAGCCGAAATAATGTACGGAAGAAGCCAGAACGATCATGTCGGCGCTGTTCAGCTCCGGATAGACCTTCTGCATATCGTCCTTCTGGATGCAGGCGCCTTCGCCCTTGGTGTGGCAGTACTCACAGCCGAGACATCCGTTGATCTTCATGGTGCCGACGGGACATACGACCACTTCATGGCCGGCCGATTCCGCGCCCTTCTGAAATGCGTCGACGAGAGCCGCGGTATTTCCGCTCTTGTGGGGGCTGCCGTTCAAAACGAGAATCTTCATAAAACAATTCCTCCTTCCCTGATCTTGTACCTCACCGAATAAGATCTTCAGACAGGTATCCGTGTCCGCCTGGGAATCACACCCTTTCGAAAAGCAACAATTTACCCTCTGTCCGATCGATATTCAATAAAGTATTTACATCTCTTCGATGTAATAAACATCTGAAATGATTATAAAAAAGGAAAATAAGCCGTGTCAATGACACCTGATTGATTCAGCCCTGTCTTTAAGGATCATTTTTTCGCATTTGCACAAATTTTTATATCATCCGCATAAATATTCATCATATTTGACTATTCCATTCCTGCTTTTCCTGTTTTATACTCAAGCCATAAAAGTTGCGAGACCGGTATCGTAAATCTTCCGGAAATTCATTTACGACGGTCTCTAATTTTTGGAGAAGTTACGATACCGGTATCGTTAGCTAGTTATTCATCTTTTTCACAGACTTGCTTACTGATTGCAATGCGGATTCGGGATAAGAGAGCAAATCCAGAACACTTTCAGGGTCAACTCTCAATCACAGGGCGGATACACATTGCTTTCTCCGCAGCATCAGGTAACAAGCATCTTAAAGAGAAAAAGTATTCAAGGAGGGTATGAAAAGTGAGTTTTTTTAGTTCCTTAGCGTGGATCATCATCACGTTTCTGTTTTTCACCGCTATGGTAGCTGTTGTCTCCAGTCTGAAAACAAAGGAAGATAATCTTGACACTGCCGAAGGTTACTTCCTTGCCAGCCGCAGTCTTCCCGGTGTTGTCATCGCGGGCTCCCTGCTGTTGACAAACCTGTCCGCTGAGCAGCTGGTCGGTCTGAACGGTCAGTCCTGGGCCACCAACATGAGCCCCATCGGCTGGGAAGTCGGTTCCATCTTCACTCTGCTGATTCTGGCCTATTATTTCCTGCCCCGTTATCTGAAGATGGGCACAACGACTATTCCCGCTCTGATGGAGGAGCGTTTCGGAAAATCAACCAAGCTTGTTTTCTCCACCATCATCGTTATCATGTACTCAATCCTCAACCTGCCCGTCATTCTGTATTCCGGCGCGGTTGTTTTCGAAAGGATCTTTGATATCTCCGGTATGATCGG
This sequence comes from Eubacteriales bacterium, assembly GCA_030525515.1. Classification (GTDB taxonomy): domain Bacteria; phylum Bacillota; class Clostridia; order Lachnospirales; family Lachnospiraceae; genus CAG-791. The sequence goes on along the minus strand of JAUNEM010000089.1, from coordinate 6,551 downwards.
CTGCAGCAAATTTGCGGCTGTGGCAGGTCTCTGCGTAGTCATCGGCATTGTCGGCGGCTGCTACGCGATCTTCGGCGGCCTGAAAGCGGTTGCCGTCTCTGATACGATCAACGGCATCGGTCTTCTGATCGCCGGCGTCCTGATCCCCTTCATCGCACTGTCTGTCCTTGCAAAAGAGACCGGCGGCAGCGGTATCATCGATGGCTGGAAATACATGGTCGAAGCAGATTCCGCCAAGATGAACGCATGGAGCGACTGGAATTCCGCCGAGCCCAATCTGCCCTGGCCTCTGATCTTCACCGGCATGCTGTTCAACAACATTTACTGGTGGTGCTGCAACCAGTCCTTTGTTCAGAGAGCTCTTGCAGCCAAGAGTCTGAAAGAAGGCCAGAAGGGAGCTATCTTCTGCGGTTTTCTCAAATGCGCAGGTCCCCTGTACCTGATCATTCCCGGAATCATCGCTTATCACCTTCCTTCCATTCAGGAGACCATCAAGAGCGCAGGCGACTCCGCGATCGACTTTGCTTATCCCGCTCTGATCTCCGCAGTTGTCCCCAAGCCGATCATGGGCTTCTTCGCAGCCGTTCTGTTCGGTGCGATCCTGTCCTCTTTTAACTCGGTACTGAACTCCGCTTCCACCATGTTTACCCTGGACATCTTCCGTTCCACTGAACTCGGCAAGAGAACCTCTGATGAGAAGTGTGTGCGCATCGCAAAATACTACGGCACCATCGCCGGTATCGTAGCTATCTGCATCGGACCCTTTGTCATGTACGCAAACGGCATCACGACATTCCTGAACTCTATGTCCCAGTTTGTCTCCCTGCCGATCGTCTGCACCATCCTGGGCGTGTTCATGTTCCGCAAGGCACCCAAATATTCGCCCATGCTGATCACTGTCTTCCACGTGATCGTCTACGGTGCTTTCATGCTGATCAAGCCCTGCTATCCCGGAACCACTGAGCCCGTCCACTATCTGTACGCAATGGCTGTGCTCTTCCCGATCGAGCTGATCATCATGTTTATTCTCAACAAGATTGGCAAAGAACCCGAGTACGAAGTCAAGGATGTGGGCGCTGTCGATCTGACTCCCTGGAAATACCGCCATGTGGTATCCATCGTCGGTATCATCATTGCAGTGATCATCTACTTTGTCTTCTCCCCTATGGGAATTGCCAAATAATCAGATTGTTCTCCGGGAAAGCTGGAACAGGCACCTCCCCCCTCCCGGATGACATATGGGATTCTGCTTTCAGTGTGGCTTTCCATGCTGAAAGCACCTCCCCCGGCAGGCCGCATTTGTTATTCACACCTATCCTTCTATCTTGTAAATAATATAGGTCTTCCGGATTTACCCTTAAAAAAACAGCAGGAAACGGCAATCAGCTGCTCCGGAAGATGACGGGTTTTCCGGAGTCAACTGACCTCCGGAGGATGACTGATCGCCGGAAGATGTCTGAGACCCTGAAGATGCCTGCTGATAGAGCGCTTCGAGCGCCTCAGGTGTGACAGCACCCTTGCGGTTATAGATCACCACACCGTCCCGGTCCAGAACAATCGTCTGAGGCAGGGTCGAGGAACCGTTGACGATGCCCCATAACTTATCGTCCTCCGTGTCCATGGCAAAAGGAATTTCATAGCCCTTATCGGCCAGGTAGGCTTCCGGATCATCCGTCACGACAGAGGAATGGACTGCCAGCACGGCTATATCATCTCTGTGTTCACGATAGAAAGCATCAAAATAGGGCAGCTCTTTCACGCAGGGGGTGCAATAGGTCGCCCAGAGGTTGATGAAGGTCACTTTGCCCCGCTTCTCAGAGAGGGTAAAGGTTGAGCCATCGAAACAGTCAATCGTGAAATCCTCCAGCTGCTGGCCGGCCTCAAAGCCGACAGGTATCTCCTCGGCGCTCTGCACAGCGGCAGGTTCCGCTCCGGGTGCTTCGGGCTCCTTTGCTTTTAAAATGGCCGGATCAAGGAAATTGAACCAGACCAGGGCAAAGCAAAGCACAGCCAGGGCGATTCCCCAGGCGGTGTGCCCTGTTTTTTTACGTTTCTTCTGTTCTTCTTCATTGAAGGTATCTGACGGAGCCTTGAGGGTCACAGTTCCGGCTTTGAGTGAAATGGCTTTCTGGGGGCACACATCCATACATCCGGCACAGTGGATGCACTCATGGTCGCCCACATGCTTCACATCCATGCCGCAATGGCGGACACAGTTCCCGCAGCCGTTGCATTTAGCCGTGTCCACTTTCACACCGACAAGACAGAAGCGGTTGAACAGTCCGTAAATGGCACCCAGAGGGCAGATGAAGCGGCAGAAGCTGCGGTAGCAGAAGATGCAGGCCAGGCCGATGATAATCAAAATGACAAACTTCCGCGTGAAGAAAACACCCAGCATGCCGAACAGGTCACTGTTGCCCGGATTGGAGAGCAGACCGACCGCGCCCTCCAGTGTACCGGCAGGACAGATATACTTACAGAAGCCCGGCATGGGCATATCGTGCTTCAGACCGTACCAGAGCGGGATCGCGACGACAAAATAAGCCAGAAAAACATACTTCAGATAGGACAGTAATCTGGTCACCCGGCTCTTTTTGATCTTAAAGGTCGGTACTTTGTGCATCAGTTCCTGGATCAATCCCAGCGGACAGAGCCAGCCGCAGATCGTGCGGCCCAGAACAGTGCCGAACAATAAGAGAATGCCCATGATGTACCAGCCTGCTCTGTGGCCGGTCGCGGCCAGAGCGTTCTGAAGTGCCCCGAGCGGACAGGCGCCGACTGCGCCGGGGCAGGAATAGCAGTTGAAGCCGGGGACACAGGCATACTTTGCCTTTCCCTGATAAATCTCGCCGTCAATAAAGCCCCTCAGGTGCGCATTGTGGAGCAGCGCACTGTAGAGCTGGATCAGTTTCCTTGTCGATGGCCGGCAGGTTTCCCGCCAATCCGTACTCATCCTTTACCTCCATGATCAAAAGACACTATCTTCGTATGATGAAAACCGCACGCCCGGAAAAAAGTCCGCAAATGTCCGGGCGGGCCCGGCATTTGCCGGTTACGACGATGGTGATTAAACCGAGTGAAACAAATGCCCGGCGGGCCCGCCATTTGCAGCCGCTTTCCCCGCTGCTTTCATCATTTCATCGTTGTTTATCCAAGGCCCACGCACTCCGTACAGATTTTAACCGCTTTTCCAAAAACGTCTCTTGCGCTTCCGTTGAAGGCTCCCGCCACGATCAGGACAACCGCAGCGACCAGGAGCACTGTCCGCACAGTCTTACCCCCGGGAGCCCTGTTTTCCACTTTGCCGCCCGCCGCTGGTTTCAGACTGTTTTCATCCCTGACGCCCAGAATCAGACCCACCGCCGCCAGTCCGACAGCCGCAAAAAGCAGCGGGGCAATTGTGCTGAAGGCTTCCGCTGCGATCTCCCGGGTAAAGATCGCTGCCAGCGGATCATCCGCGCGCAGTGCAGCGCCTTCGCGGTAGATTCCAATCACGACTGCGATCATCACCAGTGCAAGCAGTACACATAAAATTGATTGAATAATCAGAAACAACCTGACATTTTTCATCTGTGCCATCCTTTCTGAAAATACTGTTCTTTTCATTCCACAGTATCATATTTATTTTCTCTTTTCTACCGACTCAAAATCAGAAAGAGTCCTTACACGGGCCGTGTCATAAGAGAAAAATAACGCTCAACAGCAATTTTTACCCCGGATGTTTGTGCCGCGAGGCGGTGCAAACATCCGGGGTAAGTGATAAAAGACTTGAAAATAATCCTTTATTTCATAAGTGATAAAAGACTTGTAAAATAATCCTTTATTTCATAAGAGTCTTTACAATTTTCATTATTTCTTTTTCAGGGCTTCAGCCTCTTTTTCATAGAGCTGCTGTTTGCTCCTGGCATTTCTGGCCGCGGGATGATCGCTGTCCGCAGCAACACCTTCCGGAAGGAGCTTCAGGCTTTCCGCCGCCATGTCTTCTGTAAGATCCAAAAGCTGGCCGGATATATCCTGCCTACTGTCCATTCCGATTGACAGGATCTGGGCCACAAAGCCCAGTGTCCCGGCAGTATACCAGCTTCCGTCAAATACATTCGCGTCGTCATACTTATCAGTGACAGGCGTATTTCTCAGGTTGGTGAGGTAGACAATGACCAGATTGCGTACCGGATCGATCATGGTCAGAGTACCCGTCCAGCCCTGGTGGCCGAATGTACGGGAGTCCGCCTGCGTTCCGAAATACCAGACACGCTGGTCATCTCCCTGTCTCCACCAGCCCAGTCCCCAGTTGGCTGCGTCTTCTTTTTTCGGCGCGGTGAAAAGGTCCATCACATTCCTGGAAAAGAACCTGTGCTTTCCATACCCGCCGGTGAGCATGGCACTTGCCAGTCTGGCAAGATCAGAGGCATTGGAGAAGAGACCTGCGTGGCCGGAAATGCCGCCCATACTGTAGTAGGCCTTTTCGTCATGGACTTCTCCCTGAATGGTCTCTGTCCGGTATCCTTCAAAATCCAGCAGGTTGTCACGGGTATTTCCGTTCAGTTCTGTGGCCGCGCAGTCATCTTTGGAGAACCCGTTCTGAAGAGGGTTGAAGGTGATATGGGTAAGGCCCATGGGCTTATAGAAAGTTTCCTTCATATAAGTATCCAGGTCCTGTCCGGAGACCCGCTCTATGATCAGTCCCAGGACCATGTAGTCCACATCGGAATATACGGTTTTGGTGCCGGGTTCATAGATCAAAGGAGTCCTGCAGATCATACGGACAGTTTCTTCTTTGGTCTTCTCATCGGCTCCGTTTCCCGCGAAAAGCGGATTGACCGGGAGAGGATCTCCTTTTTTCAGGCCTTTTTTGTAAAGCCCGGGCGCGCAGTATCTGGGATCATCCGGAAATCCGCCCTGATGACGGAGAAGGTCTCTGATGGTCAGTTCCGCCTTCCAGGCCTTCACTGTCTCCAGATCCGGGGATTTCTCCGCTGTATCCGCCTCCGCGCCTGTGTTTTCTGCCTGCTCTGCAGCCGCTGTCTCCGCTGCGGTTGCGGCTGTCCCGGCTGTTTCCGCTGCTGCGATTGCTGCTGTCTCTGCTGCTTCTGCAAATTCCAATGTTTCTTCTGCTGTCTCTGCTGTCCCCGCCTGCCCGGAGACGGTATCTTCTTCGTCCTCTTTCTTTTCTTTGGGAAGGAGTTTTGTCTTTGTCACGAAGTCGTCGCCCAGGTAATCCACAATTTTCGCGTCGAGGCTTACCTCACCGTCGGTGACCAGCTTCTGCAGGGCGTAGTTGACCGAATACATCTTTGTCAGGGAAGCCAGGTCGTACAGGGTATCGGTCGTGACATCCGGGCTGTCCGGATTGGGACTTCCGTCCGGGAGATAGGAATTGGTCTTGCCCCAGGCATTTTCATAGACCATCCTGCCATTGCGGATGACTGCCAGCTGGGCGCTGGTAAATCCGTTCTCAATATCTGACTCGATCAGATCGGAGATCAGGGACAGGGCCAGGGGCGAGATTCCCTCCTCCTCGGGAGTCCCCTCCAGGACCTCGGGATAAGGGATGTAGACATCTACTGCCCCGGAGATTTTTGAAGGTTTGATATTAGAAATCTGAAGAGTATTCTCTCCGTTCCTGGCAACCGTTGAAATATCGACGGAAAAAGTGTCTCCCCCCGATATGTCGTCCAGATTGACCTGATATCCGTTCACGTACATACGGAAGCTTTCTGTCTTTTTTGAAACTTTGACAAAAACGGTTCCCTGGCCGTGATAGCCCATGAAGCTGAACATAGAGTTCATCGCGAGGGTATCGTCGGTATAACCTTTCCAGTCGGGAAAAGTCACATGGGCCTGCCACCCGTCTTCTGCCGCGACCCTTTCTACAGCTGCCGGGATCAGCTGATCGGCTGCTTTTCCCTTTCCGGCGGTGCCGCTGCAGGCAGTCAATGACACTGCCATCACAAAACAGACCAGCAGACTTGTGATCGATCGTAATCTTATTCTGTGCTTCATCGTTATAGCCTTCCTCCATATTGTTTTCATCAGTGCCGGCTTTTTATTTCTTTAGAGAGCCTTTCTTTTTCCGCGGATCACTCGGATTCCGGATCCCCGTCCTGATCCTCACCAAAGCCGTAATAAAGAAATTCATTGTATTTGCTGTTGTAATACTCTGCCGACTTCTTGCGGATCCAGCGTTCCCGGTCCTCCATGATCGCCAGCATCTCATCCGCGATTTCCTCGGCACTGCGCGGTTTCGCGCTCCTGAGGTAGCCGATCATCCTGTTCATCATTTTCTCTGTCCGCAGATTATCAGCCACAGCCATTCCGAAGGCTTCCGGATATCCCATTTCGGAGATCTTCCTGACAAGACTGCCGCGGATCCGGGTTCTCTCATCCATTTTTTTCCTCACATTCTCAGAACAAGTGATGTGCCCGCGGGCGGTTTTGCCCGGCCGGGGTTTTACACGCCTGATGAATCACCAGGCGGCAGTTTTTTCATTAAACTATTATCGAAACGGCGCGTAAAACCCCAGTCGACCATAGTCGTCTGCGGGATACAA
>JAUNEM010000088.1:7977-10417 GCA_030525515.1 Eubacteriales bacterium | reverse complement strand
ATGACACGGCCCGTGTAAGGAATTTTTCCGCCTTACGGCGGACACGGGCCGGTCGGGGGTAGAGTGCGGCAGAGCCGCCTCCACCCTATTATTATCGCGTAATACCCGCGAGAGGGTCTTACATTCAGCTGTGCCATTGTACAGGCTCAGTGAGTGCCCGGAAAATGACTGCAGAGAGGATCAGAATCCTGAATCCATCGGAGGATAAAGAGGATACGCTTTTGTCAGTTTTTTGCCGGCAGGTGCAATCTGGTCAATTGCATTCGGGTCAATCGCATCCGCTGCGTCTTTTTTAGAAGGGTTCCTGGGAAATAAATTACAGGTGTAACCGATATTGCACTTAGTAGACTGAGGCACACCGGCACCGCCGGCGACCTGATCAAGGGCATCGGAATCGAGTTCTTCCATCTGAGCGGAAGCCTTTTCGAAATCAGAGTAATTGATTTCATAGCCTACTGCCTTTGCCGCCTTGATGGCGGCTTCCGTCTCGTTCGCTGCTTCTGAGGATTCAAGGACGCGGAAATACTCAGCCTGGTATTTTTCCTTGAGGAGGGGGTCTTTTGCACATGCTTCATCAAACAGCTTTAAAGTATCCATGGTGCAGCTCCTTTCTGTTTATGGTTTTTAATGGATCGGGTTTGGTTTTTTAAAAGTATTTGCAGTTGGAAATGCCTGTTATGCTTACCCCTGGAGGCTCCCGGCCGCCTCAGGGCCGGTGCCATGAGAAGCAGCGAAATGAGTAATCGATTATTCATACAGGCACACTCTTTTTTTTCGAAATCAGCTTCTATTAATTATACATGAAGTACGGCTTTTTTTCTTTAATAAATTCGCTTCCTCAATCTGATCCGGCAGGGCTCTTCCGGCGGGGTTGTCCGGCAGGGATTATCCTGCAGGCTTATACAGCAGGGTTGTCCGGCAGGATTTTTATTCCGCGGACGCGGCATCCGGACAGGACGGGCTGCGGAACTTTTCAATCGCCCGGTCCGCCGCCGCCCGAACCGCGTCTTCGCCGATGTATTTGTGAAAATAACAGCATGTCCGGTCCGGAACAAGGAAATCGCCGTCCGCGCTCATGTCCTCCACCATGCAGCCTCCGCGACAGCCGGCCAGATGTTCACAGGACGCGCACTCCGGATTTGCGGCAATATAGTCCGCAATTTTCGTCTCCGTGATGTCCCGATAAAAACTGTCTAGTGTCAGGACCCCGAGATGCTGCCCGAGAATGTCGGGAAACCGTTCTCCCAGGGCTGTATCCGCAAAACCCATACAGGGAATCAGGCGGCCTTCCGGGCTGATATAGGCCTGATGCTGCATGGTCTGGCAGTAGGGACAGCGGCTCCAGTCTACTGCCGCATCAGAAGAGTGCTCATATCTGATGCTATAGTCTGTCTTTCCTTTTTTGCATTGAAAAAATCCGCCCAGTTCGATATCAAGGGGCATGCCGTCCTCAAAGTAGCGCCCTATGTATTCCCGGAAAACGGTCCAGAGCTCCCCGGGGGTCAGTGCGTACTCCCTGGAATACTGCTGCCAGCTGCCCAGATTCTGGGGGGCGCTCACGCGAAGTGACTGAACACCAAGACCTGCCAGGTGATTGACAGTATCGCGAAGACTGTCCCTGTTTCCTCTGTGAATACACATGGAGGCGAGAACCGGGAAACCGGATCGGCCCAGGAGGCGGAAAGCTTTATCGGCCTCTTCCTCCGCACCGTCCACGCCCCTCAGCCAGTCGTGACAGCCAAGGCCGTCGAAGCTGAGCTGGAAGGCAGGAAACTGGCGGTTTCTTTTCAGCATTTCCAGGGTGCCTTCTGTCATCAGCGAGGCATTGGTAAAGATCACGCCGATGTCGATCTCATGACTGGTCAGCGCCTTTACGATCTCCTCAAAATCACTTCGCAGCAGTGGCTCCCCGCCGCTGATGTCGACGTGCCTGATGCCGCATTCCGCGAACTCTTCGACGATGCGCAGGCAGTCGGAGAGAGGAAGCTGGGGATGCCGGGCATCGGGAGCCGATACCAGACAGTGCCGGCAGCGGAAATTGCATCTTCCGGTGATACTCCACAGGACCGAGGAGAGATAGCGCGAGGGAAAAACGTGATAGTGCTGCCAGCTCTCCAGGGGAGGAAGCGGGGACGGGGACTGCTCAATGATACCGTCGGCCGCCAGCTTTTCCAATGTCTGCCGTCCCTTTTGGGAGAAGGCACTCAGATCCACATCCTCTTCACCGCTGCAGGAGAGGAGATCCAGGAAGGGGGCCTTTTCCATAAATATGGGCAATACATGCTTTTGGGGACCATATTGCGCCTGGACCGCGAAGGGCAGTTTTTTCCAGCCCCGGAAAGCATAGGGCGGCTTTAAACGGTAATACATTTGAAGAGTCCTCTTTCCCTGTCAATTACAGGATGTTTTTTCCGCAGGATGAATTTTCCGCAAGATATTA
>JAUNEM010000088.1:4792-7967 GCA_030525515.1 Eubacteriales bacterium | reverse complement strand
GGGATAAAGAGGGATAAGGGAGGATAAACCGGCATAAAGAGGGATACGGGATAAAGAGGGATAAACCGGGATACGACCCGGACAGACCGGAAAAAGGACTTTTACCGCATGAAAAGCTTGCGGTAAAAGTCCTGATGCTCTTAAATCGTACTTGAGGAGCAGGGAGCGTGTCAGTCGTCGATCTCGGAAGAGGAATTGAGAATCTCGCCTGTCACAGCGTCGATGTCATATTCATATTCCGTTTTTCCCTTGAAGAATTCAATCTCATATTCGGGAGTCCTGCCATCGTTGTCAAACTCGACAGTGCAGAATGTGACTTCGTCTTCTTTCAGCCCGGCGTCTTTCAGAGCGATCTTTTTCGCCTCTTCAATCTCGATGAAGGTTTCGGCCGCGGTTTTTGCATCCTTTGTCCCGGTCGTCTTGCCGGCGTCTGCTTTGTCCGTGCTCTTGTTTACTGTTTTGGCAGAAGACTTTTTGACTTCCTTGTCCTTCTCCAGAATCTTGCCGTCCTCAGCGTTGATCTCATATTCATATTTCACGTCTCCAACGTAGAAATCCACGTCGTAAACATATTTTCCATCATCCTTTTCGAGATGAGCATGGATGCCGGTGATTTCTTCCATCTTGACGCCGGCGTCTTTGATCGCCGCCTCTTCGGCAGCTTCAACACCGATTGCCTTGGCGGCAACGGCAGCAGTGTCAGCAGCAAAAACTGTGGCGGGTGCTATAACGGAAATTGCGAGCAGGGCAGCGACGCCTTTTGCGAAAACGGTATTATACAGATTTCCCATAGAGTACCTCCTTTTGTGTTGTGGGTGTGCTTTTGCTTTACTTGTTAAATACAATTATACGGAGCAACATTAAAGAATTCTTAGAAATGAAAACGAATATTATTTTTTCGACATTTTTTTATCCTTCATCGCGCAAAACCTGTGACTACAGTTCCGGGATGCGCATGCAGGAAGGGAAACCTGCTTTCTCGTGAGTACAATCCCGGGATGAAGAATAAACACTCTGCTGTTTGGTGCGGGGGCTGCAGCCCTGACCGGGATCAAAGGCCTTTTCCATTGGCCGAAAGCCAATTTGGAATGGAAAAGGTCCCGTTACTGGTCCAGGTGTGACCAGTAACCAGTCAGGCATCCGGCGCGCCGGCCAGGCGGGTGTCCTCTTGATAGAGAACCTGTTCAGGGTTAAAATATAAAAAACAATGCGTGATGGACAGAACAGATTTTTAAATCTTCAAGCCTTACTATGAAGGGAAAAGCAGATGGCATTATCAACATATACATATGAACAGCTTGGCTTTGGCACTGAGCTGGGCCCGCTGACGGACATAGAAAAGAATGCTTTGGAAAAGTCCTGGGCAACGGCTTTTGCATCGGATATTTTTCCTTATATCGACGAGAAGATTTTTGCCCCTCTCTACAGCGAAAGAAAATCCAGAAGGAATGTCCCCGTAAATGTGCTCGCGGGGGCGATTCTCCTGCAGGAAATCCGGGGAATGTCGAATGAGGATCTGGTGGAAGCAGCTATGTTTGACCTGCGTCTGCGCACTGCTCTCCATATCACTAATGCTGTAGGACAGCCGATCAGCCTGCGCACTATTCAGCGGTTCCACACAAGACTCAGAAGATACAGGGAAAGCAGCGGAGAAGACCTGCTCGGAATCTGCTTTGACAGGATCAATGACAGGATGGAACCTTTTCTCCAGAAATACGCCAAATACATGGTGAAAGCAGCCCGCATCGCCGAAGTGAACAGAAACCGGAGAATGGCGGGAGCCGGAGAGCAGGCCGGAATGACAGGAGTCGGGGAATACGCCGGAACTGCAGCCACCGGAGAATACGCCGGAATGGCAGAAAGCGGAATCCGACCGGGCTTTCGCCAGATCCACATTTTTTCATCGCCTCAGGCATATGTCTGTGATCTGCAGATTTGCCTGAATCAGGGAGATGAAGGAACCGGGGGGACGCTTGAAATAGAAACACAGATCAGGCTCCCGGAAGGATACGGCGCCGCAGGTATAAGCGGAAGGGACAGGCTGCGCCTTTACTATGATCTGAAAAAAGGAGAGGATACGGTTTTTGAGGGCTCCGCGGACATTGCTGCGGACGCACCTGATACAGAGACGGATCCGGTACCTGTCAAAATTTCCATGAACCCCCTGAACGGCTCTCTGTGGCAGGCGGAAGAATTAAAGGACTGTGACCTGACATTGCGCTTGTCCGCTGAGCAGTCAGGAAAGTAAAATAAAGACGGCAGGTTTTCATCCATTCAGTATACGAGACTCAGCATGCTGCCCTGACGGACATCAATGAGTCGGGCACCTGCAGCGAAAACTCGCTACAGGGAGGAGGAGTAATATGAAAAAAACAAATGTAATCGCCCTGGCCCTGTCTTTGATCAGCATCTGCTGCTCACTGTTTTGTCTGATGTCACTGCGGGGAATGAAATCCGAACCTCAGGAGAATCTGACCACACAGTACGTCATGTATGTGGGTACAAATGACAAAGATACCTACAAGCCGGAGCACTCTGCCGAAGAAGCCAGGGAAATCGTCGATCAGGTGTGCCTGAAATATTTTGAAGGATACACACTTCAGGATGCAACAGGCGCCTGGATGGATGAAAATAAGCAGATCACCCACGAATACACTTTGGTATGTTACTTTGACGGGGCTGATCAGGATACAGTTCACAAGGCGGCTGACGAGCTGATTGAAAAACTCAACCAGAACACAATACTGATTGAGAGGGATGATTTCTCCGCCGAATACTATTCCGGAAAGAAGTGAGAAAAGGATCAGGAACGAAAAACCGGCACATCAGGAGCGAAATAACGGCGCATCAGCCCGTTTTTTCGCTCTTTATACATAAAAACTGTTTTTATTTCTCTGTTTCGGCAGTTTATTGTTTCCATTTCATGGAGTATCCTTATTTTTGCAGGACAGAAATACAGTCAAAATGATATCATACCGACATTGCATATCATAAAGTCAGAAAAGATTTAAGGGAACCCACATGGATGCGAAAACAAGAATTCTGGCACTCCACCTTCTGAGCCGGATCGACAGAAATCCGGCATATACACAGAACCTGGGTCTGGCGGCGGTCAGAATAGAAAACATTAGAAAGCTGACTGCAGCAGGGACTGCCCCGGGAAAGAATCAGCCTT
>JAUNEM010000088.1:2608-4692 GCA_030525515.1 Eubacteriales bacterium | reverse complement strand
AAAACAGCATTTTCGACTGATCATGCCGGAATTCAGATGGTGCTTTGAGGGGTTTTCGAATAATAGTGAAATGAAAAATTGAGAGGAAATAAAAATGATTACATTGATCGCAATAGTTCTTTTTGTCCTTTTTTTGAAGATAGTAGGATTGATTTTCGGCGCCGGCCTGCGCATTCTTGGATGGCTTTTCAGCCTGCTGGGATTCGTGCTCTCCATCGTTCTGGCGATGATGGCTCTGGGATTTGTCTTTTACGTGTTCCCGGTCCTGATCATTATCGGGGTGCTCGCCATAGCGCTGAAACCCTGAAAAAAAAGCTTCAACTATTCCGCAATACTTATGAGTCACCGGGGACAGCCCCGACTGACTCTTTTTTTATGCGGAGCACGGAGCAATGCGCGGCTTTAATCATACGTCATGCGGCATACAGGCATGGCAGTGAAGCAGCAAGGCAGCGAGGAAAGCGGGGGCAAATAACGAGTCCGCTCAGACAATTGCGGACATTTTCCGAGCTCCCACACATGAGGAAGAAGCCCCGCGCCGGGCGCTGAAGCGCATGGCGCGGGGCTTTGATTCAGGTAAAAGCCCTGGCAGGATCCTGAATATAACTGTAGAGCATTGCAGGCCTTCCGACGGAGCCTTTTTCCAGACCCTTTTCTACAATCCTGCCTGCCGCCTCGTAATCCCGCTTGATCGTCCGGCGGAAGTTCCCGATATCCAGCTTGTGCCCGAGGATCGCCTCGTGGATAATGCGAAGCTCTGTCAGTGTAAAAGAAGAGGGATCGTTGAGAAAACCGAAGGCAAGATCTGTGTAGTTGAGCTTGCCCCGCATTCTGCGGACCGCTGTCCGTATGATTTCGGCGTGGTCAAATGCCAGGTCGGCTCCTCTGACGGCTATTCCTTCGGACGCGGTCAGGAGCAGGTCTCCGGAGGACGGATCGAGCGCTTTTTCAGAATCGGCATCTGCAATGCTTTCCGTGACCTCCTCTCGTTCCGTAACCCCGTCTATGGAGAAGAGGGAGGCATCATCGGCCCCGATTCCGGCGCTGTACTGCAGCCTGCTGAAGGGAACGGTCGCCAGGTAGGCAATGGAGATGACCCTGGTCCGGGGATCGCGGTCGACAGCAGAGAAGGTGTAAAGCTGTTCCATATGGACATTTTTTACACCGGCTTCTTCATAAATGCGGCGCACTGCCGCCTCATCGGCCGACTCGTCCATGCGCAGGAAACCTCCGGGAACGGCCCACTTTCCCCAAAAGGGATAGGTGTTTCTTTTGATCAGGAGCAGGCGGAGTTTTTTGTCCGCAACTGTAAAGATCAATATGTCGACCGTTACCGAAGGGTGTTCGAAAAGTGACGGGTCATAAGTTTTCAGATACTGCTGTTCTGACTGCATGTTGATGATTATCCTCTTTTTATAGCGGCTGTCATCCGCACTGTTTCCGTGCCTGTCCGGAATATGTCATGACATCCTGACCGGTTCTTCCGTCCGAAAGATAGACTGTCCCGAAGCGGTCCGCCAGCAGGTCAGGATCGACCCCCGCATACTCGTTCAGATGTGTGACCATCAGCGAGGACCGGTAAAAGTTTCTGCAAGGCACGCTGCTGTTCGCGTAATCATTCTCGATCCTTTTGATCAGTAAATCCGCATCCATCATACCATATCGAAGACTTCCCTGAAAAGAATTCCCGACATTTGTCGCGTCCGCTCCTACGCCGGGCAGGAGATTCCTGATCTGACTGCCCCTGATCTCATGTTCCATGGGGCCGTCCCCGTGCCGGGTCAGGTAAGACCGGGTGATATAACAGACCTCCGCATCCGCTCCTTCAAAAACGCTCTCCACAGTCTGAAAAACCTTTCCCATGCCTGTTGTGGAGGGGGTGGTGAATTCCCGGCCTTTTTCCATGTTTCCATCCAGAAGGAGTCCCTGGGCATTCTCAAAAATAACAGTATGGAAATGCTTCAAAAAGCTTTCCGGCCGCAGGGGGCAGAGGTGGAGCATGCATTCAAAGTCCTCCTCGAAATGGAAGAGAAGTTCCTCCGAGAAAAAGAAATCATGCATGTCCCCGAAACCACACAAGTCCT
>JAUNEM010000088.1:0-2524 GCA_030525515.1 Eubacteriales bacterium | reverse complement strand
TCCTTGAAACCATGTATGCCCTTGAGACCACACAAGTCCTTGAAACCATGTATGCCCCCGAAACAGGAAGGACTGCCTTCCGGGGCTTTAAAGATTTCCCGCATCCTTCCAAAGAAATAAGTGTCACGGATTCTACGCAGATAAGCCAGGCGGTCCTCCCGGCTCATCTTTGCAAAGGCACCGAAAGGAATTCCCCATCCCCTCTGACAGCGTAGCACTGTCTCCCAGATTCCGAAACCGCAGCTGTTGTGAGTCCCTTTCTTTTTCTGCAGAAGCTGGTTGACCATCATGTCCCAGGGGGTCGTGAAGCGGCAGTCCGGATGCATAAAGGCGACGGGTGCTCTGTGCATTGCGGAAAGCTCCTCGTACTCACGGATGAATTCCATGGGATTCACCATGAACTGCCTGTCAAAATAGGATGCCGCCCCCCGGAAAGACGCAGCCCCGAAGTGTTTGAACACATGCCTGAGACCGTCCGCCGTTTCCACCGTGTGTCCCCGCTGGGGGCCTCCGTTGGTCAGCACATTGATGAGATCGGAGGCCCGGGAGCCGAAATAGTCCGCCGCCAGTCCTTTTCCCTCGTCCCCATAGGATGCCCCTACGATGATTTTGATCTCCTGCATGGCTCTCTCCTTCCTTTTTTCATGTTTTCACGGCTTTGTACTTACATCCGGATTCACGGCCCTTCAAGGGGCGCAGGTTTACCAGCGAAGTGTCCCCATACCGCTGAATAAGCCGAACGGCATTCTGAACCCTCCGTCTATGCCCGAAGCTGTCTTTCCTTTCTGTTCCTCACGCAGATCATTTCTGCAGACACCGCTCTCTCTCAGGCAGTCAAGGATGGTCCGGGGCAGGCTGTCCAGAGTGGAAACACGGAACCTATTTTTCAGAAGCCTCCCGAAGCTCTTGCGGATATCAGCCCTGTAATGGCTGTAGCAATCCTCTCTGTCATCGATCGCAATGTGGAAAATCTCAAATTTCTCCAGTGCCTCGCGGTACAGAGCCGGGGTCTCAACATCTCCCTGCAGATGGTCTCCGGTGACCTGGGCCAGCCGCTTTGCCGGCAGGACCGGATTCAAGGGCTCGTCGCCCATGGTGATGA
Source organism: Eubacteriales bacterium (assembly GCA_030525515.1). GTDB lineage: Bacteria > Bacillota > Clostridia > Lachnospirales > Lachnospiraceae > CAG-791. Next base: position 1,422 of record JAUNEM010000088.1, on the reverse strand, counting down.
TGATCCCTTTTTTTCCTCTCTTCCAGCAGTCCAGGCGGGTGTGGTACAGCCCCATGTACCAGGCTGCCGTATAGGATTCATAATGATTGCCGCCTCCTCCCCGCTCAAACCAGATTTTATCCAGATGCTCCGCTATGCGGATATCCGACTCAAACTGGGAAATCTGGATCGGTGCCCGGTCATAAGACAGATCTCCGATTCCCATGACCATGAATTCCACATCCTTGTACTGATCCATGATATTCTGCATGATCACGTTGAGGGATGCAGCTGTTTTGAGGCAGGCTCCTCCCATGGAACCTGTGACATCCAGAGCCAGGATCACAGGCACGGTCCCGGGATGCTCGTCATTGTCACAGCACTCCCGGACGACTTTGTAAGGATCCAGTGCGGGATCCAGACTTCTTGCCGTGTACATGTCCTGAGCACCCCGCATTCCGGATGTGTCTATATGACCGTCCGCACGCACACTTCTTCCACGCATTGCGGAATATTTTGCAAAATCCTCTCTTCTCCAATATCCTCCACCCATTTCAGACCTCCTTAAAAGAAAAAAACAATCGCACAGGATTTCTTTAAAACAGTATGTCCTGTTCTTGATCAGAACAGTGTGTCCTCATCCGGGCCCTTTTCCTCATCAGGATCTGTTCCTTCGGCTCCTCCCTCTTCGAACAGGCCAGTGAAGAGGTCGTCAAATCCCCCGTTCTTCATCAGCAGAAGAGGGAGCAGCATATTTATCGCGCCTGCCGGGCCGGCACCTGTGCCTTCGCCGGCTGCTGCCATTGCACCCCCGTTTTCAAAGAGACAGCTCATCATCATGAACTTCATCATTCTGGTGATATTCCCTTTTCCGCTTATGGACGCCCCGTCCCCGAACAGGGACACGATCTTTCCGTAAAACCAGGTGTTTCCCATAAACATATGGCGCTCCGGAAGGAGAGTCTCAACTCTGGCAGTCTCGTAATTGATCACCTCGATGCTGTCCGGTCCGGCCTGTCTCACACAGGCCGGCTTTCCTCCTGCCAGGATGATATCTCCCGGCTTTACCCTGGAAGCGGGAATCACAAAAAACATCCCGTCCCCGAAGCTGAATACCATATTGTCGCAGTTGCGCAGCTTACCCGTCTTCACATTGTAGCTGCGGTATCCCGCCGAGGTTTTGACCGCGATTCCGCAGGGGGACAGCATACATAAACCTCTTTGTACTCTCATGAACATTCCATCAAACATATTGCTCATATCGCCCTCCTTTCAGGAAGAAAATGCTGTCGGGATCCCTTACCTGTCTTTAAGCATTTATATTAGTCATAATGACTATAATTAAACTACCACACCCACCGGCCTGCTGTCAACATAAATATAGTCAAAATGACTAATATATTTCCGGGCTTTTGTCTGTGGCCGGGACAAGTTGTTTTTTTT
>JAUNEM010000087.1 GCA_030525515.1 Eubacteriales bacterium | reverse complement strand
TATTCCCAGAACCAGAGACAACGGGTTCTACAAAATTTCCATTTCCAATTTCCATATCCATAAAATCATCTCCTCCTGTATCCATTTACATCTCAGCGCTGCATAAATCTGCAGCAAATCAATAGCTGCGGCTAATGAATAATTATAGCAATCCCCTCCTTATTGCGTTCCCACCGCTATGGTGGGAACGCAATAGTTTATGAACTGTTATAATCATTGCAAACGCTATAACTATGGGTAAAAAAATAGGGCATGAAATGCCGGAATGGCGGAGAAACTGAAAAGCGGTCAGGTATCAATGTTCCTGACCGCTTTTCAGTGAGTATATAGCTTCTTAATAATATTTCTATTTGTATCAGTCATTCTGCATCTCTTCGGAGCCGCGCAATAGGGGCTGCCCGTTCCTGGCAAGGAGACTGTTGATCTCGGGAATCTCGTATATCCTGGCACTTATGGCAGAAATGAAAACCGCATCCCGGGGAAAGCGGGCATAAAGAGGCGACATTCCATATATTTTCAGTGCGCGCTGAGTCTCCTGCAGGGAAAAGCCGGCGCCCAGGCAGAGTTTGATGATCGTATCCCGCTGCCGGGTATGTTTTTCCCCGGAGATCAGTTTATAGCCATAGCCTTCTGATAAATCTGCCCGGAGAAAGATTTCCTGGAAACGCAGGCCTTTTTCTCTGACACATGCCCTCATATAGGTTGAGAAAGGATTCTCCTGGGTAAAAACATCCTCTGTGTTCGCTTTGACGTATTCCCCTATTGAATCGGGTTTTGTTTTTTTCAATATATTGGTCAGGGTATTAGTCGATTTTTCCATAGCCGCTCTCCGTTTATTGATATTCCGGGCTGCAGTTACATACAGTTATCTGCATATACTCCTTTTCCATGAGCCGCCTGCAGATTCCGCACATAAGGGGCATGAAACATCTGAGGTCGGCAGGTGAATCTGGCTTTCTCCCTGATTATACACTTTTCGAATGCAGAAAAAACGAAAATGAGTAATTTTCCTTATTTACACCTGAGGAATAAACATGATATTAGGCCTGCCGGTCGCTTTGTTGACTGTGATAGAGGCATCGATTCCAAAGAGACTCCGGATTTTTTCGGGGACAAAAACTTCCTCCGGTGTTCCTGCGTCGACGATCCTGCCCTTTTTCATCAGAAGAATCCTGTCGCAGTAGCAGGCTGCGACATTCAGGTCGTGAATGGAGGAAAAAACTGTCAGGTTCTGACGTTTGAGAATATTCATGATCTGGTACTGATATCCGATATCCAGGTGATTAGTGGGCTCGTCGAGAATGATCAGCTTTGCCTGCTGGACAAGAGCGCGGGCGACCAGAGTCCGCTGTTTCTCACCGCCGGAAAGTGAGAGAAAGCTGCGCTCTTCGAAGCCCTCCATGCCAACTTCCCGGATTCCGGCCAGAACTGTTTCCCTTTCACTCACTTTGTCAGTCCCGAACATTTTCTGGTGCGCATAGCGGCCAAGCATGACCATGTCATAGACGGTCATATCAAACTCCACGTTATTTTCCTGCTGCATTACAGACATCTCTCGCGCAGTCTCCCTGCTGCTCATGTCTGCTGCGTTTTTCCCGTCGATAAACACCGCTCCGGCGTCGGGCTTGTAAACCTTGTAGATATTTTTGAGCAGTGTGGATTTGCCGCATCCGTTGGGACCGACCAATCCGACGAAATCGCCTTCCCTGATGCCCAGGCTGACACCGTCCACGATGAGCTTTCCGTCAATTGAGTACGTAATATCTTTTACTTCCAGCTTCATCTTTTTCACCCCCCAAATGTTCCGTGGGATTTCCTGATCAGATACAGGAAAAACGGTGCTCCGAAAAAGGCAGATACAACGCCGATCGGCAGTTCCTCCGGGGCTACAGCCACACGGGATATGATGTCGGCAGCGACAAGAAATGTCCCGCCCACCAGAACAGAGGCAGGAATCAGACGTTTGTGTTTCGTCCCCACAATGGATCTGGTAATATGAGGAATCGTCAGCCCCACAAAACCAATAGTTCCGCTGATGGAAACGATAACACCCGTGAGAAGTGTCGCCAGGATAATGATCCCCATTTTCAGTCGCTCTGTATTTACACCGACAGTGACCGCCACATCGTCTCCCAGAAGCAGGACGTCAAGTCCTTTCGAGAGAAAGAGAATGAAGATCAGACAGATTACAAAAGCAATCGTCGCATATTTCAGTTTTTCCCAGGAGGCACCGCTTAATGATCCCATCATCCAGTAGGTCGCGGTTTTTACCTTGTCCGAACCGGTTTTGGTGTGGTAGATCATGAAATTGGTTATGGCGCCGAAGAGGGCTGAAACCGCAATTCCTGCAAGGACCAGTTGTGTCGCGGTTACCTTATTGCGAATGGCGGCAATTCTGAGGGCCAGAACAATGGAGATGACTGCTCCAAAGAAAGCGCCCGCCATCGTGCCGTAGCCGCCCAGGAACTTCAGATAACCATACATAATGACAGATACAGCTCCTGCTGATGCGCCATGGGAAATACCCAGCACATAGGGATCCGCCAGAGGATTCTTGGTCAGTGCCTGCATCAGGATTCCGCAAAGCGTCAGACCTGCGCCCACAATGAAGGCTGTGAGGATCCTGGGAATACGGATCCCCAGGAGGATAGTCACAGCGCTCTCCTCCCAGGTTACCGGAAAGACTTCCCTTTTCATTACAGTATTGACAACAATCGACCGGATCGTTTCAAAAGGCAGCGAGACACTTCCCAGACCTGCAGCAAGTATCAACAGCACAAAAAGAACAAACAGCATGATCGCACAAAAGAGCAGATACCTGGATCTCTTTCGAAGGGGAAATAAAGCATCCTTTTTTCTTGTCATGGATTGGATCTCCTTAACAACAGCCTTACAGAAAATGTCTGTCCGGGGAATATTGGCTGAATGACCTTTTGTCAGTTTATTTTTCGAACTTCTCAGGATAGAACTGCCTGGCCATAATCTCGACAGCCTTTGCAGAACCGGCGGATCCCTGCATATCTGAACAGCATGCTGAATAGATTCTTCCCTCTTTGACAGCGCGAAGGTTTTTGGTGAAGTCGTTGTTCTTCAGGAATTCAGTCTTTTCCTCGGTGTCATAGTCGTAATCAAGGATCAGGATGACATCGGGATCTCTCTCTACGACTTCCTCCCAGGAAGGTGTAGCCCAGCCCTTGTCTATGTCATCAAAGATAGAGATACCGCCGGCCTTCTTGATCATATCTCCGGGTACACCCTGGCAGGCTGTAAAGGGAGCTTCTTCTCCGGAATCGTAGACAAATACCCTGATCGGGTCCGCATAGACTTGCTCTCCAAGGGTCTCCTCAACAGAAGCCAGTGTGTCCTTCATTGCCTGGACGCGCTCAGCAGCAAGGTCCTGGACTCCGAAAACATTGCCGAGCACTTCGTAGTCCTTATAGATATCATCAAAGGTCGCGGAATCCGAGCAGCAGTAAGGGAAATATGGAATAATTCCGTTCTGCAGGCAGAAGTCGACGGAAAAATGGTCCTCTGAAAACAGGGAATCCCATCCCATCATAAAGTCACATCCCGTCGCAAGAATCTGCTCCTTGGAAGCATTGGAGAGGTTGACGCCGTCATCCGTGAGCTTTGTGACCTTATCTCTCGCCGGGTACTCATTGACCGTCGACCAGCAGGCGCCCCGGGTAAAGCCGGCCATATGGTCTTCCAGACCCAGATCAAAAAAGAAATCCGCCATCTGGTCACCGTCCGCAATTACCTTCTCCGGAGCGGAGGTAAATGTCTCTTCCATGTTCTGTCCGATTCCGGAGCGCTCCAGATTCAACGTGATCGTGTAGGGTTCATAGGCACTTTTGGAAGAATCCGTTTCCACAGCCTTTGCTTCCTTATCGACTACATATTCGTCACCCTTTGAACCGGTGACGGTTGTCGTGCTCTCCGATGCAGTTGAAGAAGCGCTGCTTCCTCCTCCGCATCCTGCCATCACTACTGACATTGCCACACACAAGATTGCCGCTGCTGCCCTCTTTTTCATTCTGCTCCTCCTTCTTGCAAGTAATCTTCAGACAGTCGCCGCAGGAGTCTTTCGGGAAAAGGAATTATTTCCGAAGAAAAAGACCGGATCATCCCGCAAAGAGATAATTCCGGCCGCAGTAAAAAGCTCGCAGCAAATCCGGCTGCATGATACATTCAAATAATGCATGCATATCCGGCTGCAAAGTATAAAACCGATCAGGAGATGATCAGCTGCTGAGAACGGTATTTATTATCTCCCCATGTCTCGAGGGTGCAGGATAATACACAGCCGGCAGGTCTCCTGGCTCATGGATCTCATCAGACTGCTGCCTTCCCGTTTCCAGTGACCGGAATTTCTCCCGATGCAGTCTGCATTTCCATTTACAGTGACGAGTTCGCACAGGTCTCGCACCTGTTTCCCTTTTCACCGGACGCCGCAGTTCCATGACTGCTGCCCGACACCGTCTGGTTTTGAGTTAGTTCATTATATCACAGGATTTTTTTTGTACTTTGTAATTATTTTATCTATTTTGTTTTTTCTCAGGATAGCTTTCACAGGCACCGCTCTATGCGAAAAGCAAAAGCGCTCCCCCTGCAATACTTTTCTCCAACTATATCCCTTATGATATACTTAAATTGCTGCAGCGGTTACAGACTGCTGCAAAATGAAGTCAGACCCGCACGAGTATTTGCAGATTTCCGAAGCTTGTCCGCACAGAACCCGTTTTTATCTGGAGGGATCCTAATGACAACAACAGATGCATATATACTGTCCTGCTACCAGGAAATTGCCGTACTCAATCCGCAGCACGGCATTACGCTTGTACAGCATACTGCAAGCGGGACAGTCTATGTCAAAAAAATACTGGAAACCTATAATGCGGATGTCTATGAGTATCTGTACAACCATCATGTTAAAGGGACGCCCGAGATTGCGGAGATTGCAGAGCAGGACGGGCGACTGATCGTCATAGAGGAATATATTAGCGGGCAGACCCTGCGCACGATTCTTGACAACGGTAATATTTTTACTGAGGATGCTGCCATCACCATTGTCGAGGAGCTCTGCAGGATCCTGCTGGAGCTGCACAGTGCGAATCCTCCGATCCTGCACCGGGATATCAAACCCTCCAACATCATTCGGACAGCCGACGGAAGTATCCGCCTGCTCGACATGAATGCCGCCCGGCAGGCGGATCCTCTGAAAAAAGAAGATACAGAGCTGATCGGAACCGTGGGATACGCAGCGCCCGAGCAGTACGGCTTCGGCGCCTCCAGCGTTCAGACTGATATCTACGCTGCCGGCGTTCTCCTCAATGAACTGGTGACCGGTGTCCTCCCCAAGGACAGAATGCCCCGCGGAAGACTAGGGAAGATTATCAAAAAATGTACGCGCATCGATCCCAAAGACCGCTACAGATCTGTAAAAGAACTGCAGAGTGCTCTGGCCTCCTGCCGCAATCATCCCAACGATTTTGACCGCAATACCTACAGAAACAACTATATGATCCCCGGTTTCCGCAGCAAAAGGCCCATGAACATACTCATGGCACTGTTAATTTATGCCTTTGCCTTCTCCGTCTGCCTGAACTTTACAGCGGAAGGCATAGCGCCGGGTTTCCAGACCTGGGTCGAAAGGATCATTTTATCTGTTCTTACCTTCATAATGCTGCTGTTCACCGGTAACTATCTGGATATCTGGTCTGTCATGGGTATCAGCCGGATCCGGAATGCCTGGCTCCGTTTCTTTGCGGTCATTGCCTTTGATGCCCTTCTGGCTGCGATCACCATCCTGGTCATGATTTTTGCCGGACTCATTATGGGCGCCTATCATTTTAATTAGCAAGTGCAGTTTCCCGTGTTGGAATTGAATCTCTTCGTAACGGATTCACTCGGTATTTAATTCTCTTTGAATAGAAAAAAAGGACTAATCGATAATCGGAAATCCGATTTGATTAGTCCTTTTCTTTTGTACCGGGAAATCCCGCTTCTTGAACCTTACTCGCTGATCATCTCCTTATATTTCTTGATGATATCCACAATGATATAGGAGATATCATTTTGGGAAGTGTCGTAGAAGAGATCATAATTCTCCGGGACACCCCATGTCCTTCCAGTGTGCTTTTCATAATAGGCCTTGCGGGAGCTGTCCTTGCGCTCGGTCAGGGCTGCGCACTCTTCCTGGCTTAATCCCTGCAGGCGGCAGGTCCTGGCGATCCTCTGTTTGAGGGGGGCGGAAATAAAAATGCTGAGCACTTTGTATCCGGCCTTCCGGAGCGCTTCGTCAGCGCATCTTCCGACGAAAACCGCGCTCTCCTTCTCCGCCAGCTGCCGGATCACCTCCTGCTGAAGTTGAAACACGGTTTCTTCCATGGTATCTTCAACGACTGCATCCTGTTTTTCATACAGGAAGGGGTTCTGGATCATCTCATCCATTTCCTGTATGTGCTCGACCTTTAAGTCGCCGCGCTGGGCGGCAAGAAGTATCAATTCGTTATCATAATAGGACATACCCAGTCGATTGGAAAGGTACTCGCCGATCTTATGTCCTCCGCTGCCGAACTGTCTGCCGATTGTAATCATGACTCTATTCATCCGCGCCCTCCTTTCCGGTGCCTCATCTGCTGTTCTCTGTATCAAGACTCTCTTCCAAGTCTTGGGGCCTGTCAGGACTGTTGATTGATGATTCTATTTTATCAAATAGATAGTAAATCATCCACAGCAACTTTAGTTTTGCCGGTCTTCGCCGCTCTTGCGGGTCCTCCCGGAAAAAAAAGAGGGGCACCGTCATCAGCGTCCCTCTCATCTCGTCTTTGTTTTGTCTTTATTTTGTCTTCGTTTTGTTTTTATTCCGTCTTTATCTGATCCTTCCGGACAGGGCATCCATAAGGCAGATGTGGAAAGTGCCGGTGCCTCCCTGTCTGCGCACTGTCTCCGCAAGAGCCCTCTCGGCGCAGGCATTCATCATGGCGCAGCAGGCGGCAGCACTCAGCGCGGAATTCTCGACAGCAAGAAAAGCGCCGAGAAGAGAACTGAGCATGCAGCCGGTTCCGGTCACTCTGGACATCCAAGCCGTCCCTCCCTTTACCTCATAGAGGCGGATTCCATCGGTAACATAGTCGGTTTCGCCTGAAGCTACAACAATCGCGCCGGTCTTGCGGGCCAGGTCCATGGCAGAACGCGCCGCATAAGGCGTCTCCGTTTCCAGGTCATCCACGCCCCGGCCTGTATCGTGGTCGGTTGCAAGCGCCCTGATCTCCGCGGCATTTCCGCGGATGCAGGAAGGCTGAACTGCCTTGATCAGTTCAAGGCATTTTCCGCGGCGGAATGCCGAAGAAGCACATCCCACGGGATCAATGACAATGGGACGGCAGTTTTTTTCTGCTGCTCCGGCCATTTCTGAACCTTCTGTTATTTCTGAATTCCTGGTCTTCGATGCCAGGCCTGCAGCCATCATGGCATCCAGGGATTCCGTGGCTCCCATGTTGCAGACAAGGGCATCGCTGACAGCCGCAAAATCAGCCATTTCCTCCGGATGATGTGCCATTGTGGGGGATCCGCCGATTGCCAGCAGGGCATTAGCACAGTCATTTACTGTCACAATGTTGGTGATGCACTGGACGACGGGACGGCTTTTTTCCACCCGGGCACGGAGTCTTTGGGGCTGGCCCGGCAGGCAGAGGGCCTGTGCGTCCTTCCAAAGTTTCTTTGTCTGTGCCTCAATATCGTCAGCCGCAAAAATACCGCTGACTATGGCGAATCCCGTCATCTTGCGGCCTTGGAGCTGCCGGATATTGTCAGCTGTGATTCCGCCGATTGCGACGACAGGAATGGAGACGCTCTCACAGATCTTCTGAAAATATGCCGGATCCATGGGCTTCGCATCTTTTTTCGTGGAAGTGCCGAAAACCGCACCGCTGCCGAGATAGTCCGCACCGGCCTTCTCCGCAGCCTGCGCCTGCTCAATCGTTCTGGCCGTGACGCCGATAATGGCATCCGGGCCAAGAAGCTCCCTGGCCTGGGCCGCAGCCATGTCGCTCTGGCCCACATGTACACCTTCCGCACCAATCTTCCTGGCCAGCATGACATCATCGTTGATGAGAAGCGGCACTCCGTATTTACGGCAGACAGCAAGGATTTCCCTGGCCTCCCGCTCAAGTTCCTCGCCTTCGAGCTTCTTCTCCCTTAGCTGCACCATCGTGGCGCCGCCCCGCAGGGCTGCCTCCACCTGCTGAGCCAGTGTCTGCCCGCGCAGCCAGCTTGTATCCGTGACTGCATATAAGACGCAGTCTTCCAGTTTCAGACCCATTATATTCTCCAATTCATGCCATGCATTCCCTTTCTTTTAAAAACAAAATGGGAATGCAAAGGCGACAGATCATAATAATTACTCGATTTCCTCACGAAGGCGGCCGATGACACCGCGGCTCTGCAGCGCCAGTGTGATAATTGCCGCTATAATCGTTCCGCCCGCAGTACTGATGAGGAAGGGCACAACAAATGTAAAGAGCGCCGCATTGGCGTTGCCCATAATTGCGGATGCGATAGGATAAGCCAGGATTCCTCCGATCACGGCTGTGCCGAATATCTCGCCGATCCATGCGGCAGGAAGAGCCTTAAACTTCCTGTAGAGAAGTCCCGAAAGCAGTGCGCCGCACATGCTGCCCGGAAATGCCAGGAGTGTTCCCAGACCGGTTATGTTGCGGATCACGCTCGCAATAAAGGCTGCCGCCAGTCCCCAGCCGGGTCCCAGGAAGACTGCGCACAGAACATTTACCAGATGCTGCACAGGCGCGCATTTCGATCCGAAAACCGGGAAGGAAAACATGGAACCGACAACCGCCACGGCGGCAAAAATAGCCGTGAGCGCCAGCTTTTTTGTATTTACGGATTCATTATTCATTTTTGCATCTCTCCTCTTCTTCCAGTAAATAATACCTCGTGTGTTTAGAGCAATGATAAACGGGATACCAGTCAGGGTATCCCGCTTTTCAGGCGAAATCATTTCCCTTCGTTGGCATTATCCAAATCAGGTTACGGGTCGAGACAATTACAGTCTCCTCTCAGCCGGCTTGCCGCCAGCTCCCCTCTTATTTGAAAAGAATCGCAAAAAATCGTCAGTCATCTTTTCACAGCAGATTATAAACAAAGTGTATCAACAATTCAACTCCAAAATGTATGTAAAATACAACCGGGTGTGACTTTGGTTAAGTGACTTGACTTTTTGCGGAAAGACGAAAAAAACACCCCTGCTCAAACTGTGAACAGGGGTGAAGAAGTAAATTGGTGTATCACTGCTCTTTAGATCAGGTTTATTTGGCTGCTTCGAGCAGGTAGCGCTGGACGCTGGTGACGGCATTTGCGCCGTCCGCGACTGCGGTCACGACCTGGCGGAGCTGTTTCGCGCGGACATCGCCTGCGGCGAAAACACCGGGGATGCTGGTCTCACAGGTCTCGCCTGCCACAATGTAGCCGCCTGCATTGGTCTCGACGCCGGTTCCGACAAAGCCGGAGCGAGGGGTGATTCCGACTGCGATGAAGACGCCGTCAGCGTCGATCACGCGCTCGGACTGGTCGTACTTGTTGACAACTGTCACGGAAGTGACTTTCCCGTTTCCGCCGTCATTGATGGACTTGAGATTGGAATCCCAGACCATTTCGACATTGGGAAGGGCAAAGAGCGCAGTCTGCAGAGTCTTCACAGCGCGAAGCTCATCGCGGCGGTGAACAACATAGACTTTTTCGCAGCCACGGGCCAGGAAGATAGCGTCCTCGACAGCGACATCGCCGCCGCCCACCACAACAGTGGTCTTGCCGCGATAGAAAGCACCGTCACAGGTAGCGCAATAGGAAACGCCGCGTCCTGAGAGGGCTTCCTCACCGGGAACGCCCAGGTGGCTGTGGGAAGCACCGGAAGCAATGATGACTGCCTTGGCCTCGAAAGTGCCCTCGTCGGTCATGACCTTCTTGACATCTCCTGCCAGATCAAGGCCTTCCACTGCGGCGTTGACAACTTCCGCACCCAATTTCTCTGCATGATCTGCCATCTTCTGTGCCAGATCCATGCCGCTGATACCGGGTACACCGGGATAATTATCAATTTCATAGGTGTCGATAATCTGGCCGCCGTTCACGAAATTCTCTTCGATCAGAACATAGTCAAGCTCCGCGCGCGCGGCATAGATGGCGGCGGAGAGGCCTGCAGGGCCTGCGCCGATGATGATCAAATCATGCATTTCTTTCTCCTTTCGAAGATCAGACATTCGCCTCGAACTTTGCCTTCATGGCTGCCTTGGGGATCGCGCCGACAACTTCGTCGACCACTTTGCCGCCCTTGAAGAACTTCATGTTGGGGATGCTCATGATGCCGAACTGTGCAGCGATCTCGGACTCATCGTCAACATTGATCTTGCCGACCTTGATCTTGCCGTCA
>JAUNEM010000284.1 GCA_030525515.1 Eubacteriales bacterium | reverse complement strand
ACGCGCTGAATATCAGTGCTGTCAGAAATATCAATCCGGTCTGCTGCATCTGTATCTCCTCCGCAATCACTGCCTGCCGATGTTTTCAGGGACAAAAAGCTTCCGGGGCGGCAGATCGATCGTTCCCTGAAATACTTTCTTTAAAACTGCACGAAAAACCGGGGCCGCGGCATGAGCCGCGGTTCCGGTTTTGTTATGTCTGTCAATCCGTTTTATCGTAAATAAGGCCCAGAGCTTCCATCACAAAAGCGACACGTGCGTAAAGCGGCTTCTGCGAAAAGTGATGCCTGCGTAAAGCGGTGCCCGCAAAACGCAGCCGGCTTATACTCTGGAGCCCTTGTTGTAAGGCACGCCGTTGGCCTTGGGGGCGGATGCGCGTCCGACAAACAGAACGAGCACGAGGATCGTCATAAGGTAAGGCAGCATGGCCAGAATCTCGGAGGGAACCGCAAAGTTTCCACCGCCCAGCACAACTGTCAGAGCCTGGGCAAAGCCAAAGAGCAGGCAGGCAAAATAGCCGCCGTGCGGGGTCCATTTTCCGAAAATGACTGCCGCGATCGCGATGAAGCCCTGGCCGCTGATCGCCGTAGGCATAAACTGGGGAACGATCGCCAGTGTCATGGCAGCACCGCCGAAGCCGGCCAGCATGCCGGAGATGATCACACAGATATAGCGCACCTTATAGACGTTGATTCCCAGTGTATCCGCCGCTCCGGGATGCTCACCTACCGCTCTGAGGTGGAGGCCCCATGTGGTCCCGTAAAAAATGATGAACATCAGGATCGATACGATCAGGGCGATCACGGTCGTCATATCCACATTGAGGTTATTGAGGCTGCCCTCCAGACCATTGGCGAAGAGTTTGGGGATCTTGTTTGTCACCGGAGGGGTCTGTGTCGCGCCTTCAAAGAAGAGACGGCAGAGGAAAAGGGCAAGGCCGGGTCCAATCAGGTTCATCGCGATACCGCAGACTGTCTGGTCGGATTTACAGATCACCGAGGCAAAGGCATGGATCAGTCCGAAGACAGCCCCGGCAGCTCCCGCGCAGAGGAAGCCGATCCAGGGATTGCCAAAGGTATAGCCTACCGCGGCGCCCACAAAAGCGCCGATCGTCATCATTCCTTCAATGCCGATATTGACAACGCCGGACACTTCGGAGATCACGCTGCCCTGAGCCGCAAAGACCATGGGAGTAGAATACATAAGTGTGATTCCAAGAAGAAGCAGTACTTTGTCAGACATTGTTTCCTCCTTTCGCGGACGCGGCCTTTTCAGCCCTCTTCGCCGCAGCTTTGGCCTCTTTTCTGGCTCTCCGGCCGCCGAAGACGGATTCCATTACGCGGGGAATCAGATAGGACAGGGCACAGAAGAAGACGATGACACCAATCACGATATTGATGATCTCAGTCGGTGCTCCGATTTTGGACTGAAGTCCGGCTCCGCCATAGAGCAGGCCGCCGAAGAGAAGACCTGTAAAAATACAGCCGATCGGGGAGCTGAACGCGATGAAGGCAACAGAGAGACCGTTGAAACCTACATTTTCAAAAGCGGACAATGTGTGAACCGTGTGGGGCGACTGGCCTGTGATATACAGGGCGGCACCCAGTCCGCAGAGAGCGCCGGAAATCATCATGGCGTGAACGATACTCTTGTTCACGTTAATACCCGCGAAACGGGCGGCGTTGATGTTCTGGCCGACCGCGCGCAGTTCATATCCCTTGCGGGTCCTGTTCAGGAGGTGGGAGATCATAATCGCGGCAATGACAGCCACGATAAAACCAGCGTTGACGTCCGTTCTTCCCAGCGTCTCCTTGAGAAGCGGATGTGTCTCCAGCCAGGCTGCTCCCTCCTCTGTGCGCTTCCAGAAGGGAAGGATCATCGTATAGGTGCAGTAGTTGACAGGATACATGCCGACCGTGCCCGGCTTGTGGAAAAATTCCAGCCCGCAGACCCAGTTGGACAGGTAGAGGGCGATCCAGTTGAGCATGATGCTTGTGATGACCTCATGGATGCCGAAATGAGCCTTGAGCAGCCCCACGATCCCCGCGTAGAGGGCTGAGACCACCATGGCGGAGACGACAACCATCAGAATGGCAACAGGCTGAGGGAAGTCAAGCATACTGCCAACGGCAGTGGCCGTCAGGCAGCCGATGATATACTGGCCCTCGGCGCCGATGTTGAACAGACCGGTCTTGATGGCAAAAGCCACACCCAGGCCTGTAAAGATGATCGGTGTGCTCCTGATGATCACGCTGGAAATATCCTTGGGACGCCCGATCATGCTGTCGACCAGTGTCCTGATCGATTCAACGGGCGGAAATCCCGCCAGAAGAAGAATGAGAGCCGCCACTGCAAAACCGAGCGTTATGGCGATCAAGGTCAGGACAAAGGGGTGGTCAAAAAAGCCGTTTTTTCTGGATTTATCCATGATATAACCTCCTTTCCCCTTAAATCACATGCCTGCCAGGCGGTTCTGCATGTCTGCAAGCATCTTCTGCATCGTTTCCATATTCCGCTGCATTTCCGCAAGGCTTCTGCGCATTTCGGCAATATCCTCGCTGCCTGCTGCAGGGGAAGCCGGGCTGCTTTCCGGTACGGCTTCCGCAGGTGTCTGCGCGGGTTCAGCAGCAAATCTTGCCGGAGCCTGTTCCTCCGCGGGTGCTGCTGCCGCA
>JAUNEM010000283.1 GCA_030525515.1 Eubacteriales bacterium | reverse complement strand
GGTAATTCATCCGGACTTGGAATGTATTTTTGCAGGGAACTCATCCGGAACTGGAATTCATTTTTGCAAAATTGCTTTCTGTGGGAGGAGTTTATCTATGGAATTGAAGGTCTGTCATCTTTATCCGGATGTCCTGAATCTATATGGGGACCGCGGGAATATAATGTGCATGAAAAAGAGGCTGGAGTGGCGCGGGATCGGATGCAGCGTGGACAACGTCGGAATCGGCGAAAAGAATGACCTTACTGCCTATGATCTGTTTTTTATCGGAGGCGGACAGGATTTTGATCAGGAGATCCTGCTGGAAGACCTGCGCCTGCGCAAAGGGGGACAGATCCGTGACGCCCTCGAGGATGGAAAAGTTTTTTTATGCATCTGCGGCGGTTATCAGATGATGGGGCATTATTATAAGACTCCGGACGGGCATTATTGTCAATTTTTGGGAGCCATCGATTTTTATACGGTCGGGGGAGAGAAGAGAATGATCGGAAACTATGCCTACCGGCTCGGGCAGGAATCAGGAGGGGAAACAGTTGTCGGATTTGAGAACCACAGCGGAAGGACGCATCTGGGAAAGGGCCTTCGGCCGCTGGGAACTGTGCTGAGAGGTTTTGGAAATAATGGAGAGGACAGGACAGAAGGTGTCAGGTACAAAAACGCCTTCTGTACTTACAGCCACGGCCCTGTCCTGCCCAAAAACCCGGCATTCGCGGATGTGATTCTGGAGACGGCACTTTCCAGGAAATACGGAAGCTGCAGTCTGGAGCCTCTGAAGGACGGTTTCGAGAGGCTGGCTCATGATACCGTCCTGCGGCAGGTCCTTAGGCCGTTATGGCTTCCCGGAAAATAAGGGGGAGCCGGAGGCGGGTAGGAAGGAGACAAAGAACCGTCCCTTGTCTCCTTCTTCCTTTAAATACTTTTGGCGGCAGCGCCGACAAATCCCAGGAACAAGGGATGCGGCCTGTTCGGACGGCTCTTGAATTCGGGATGGTATTGGACACCTACAAAAAATTCCTGGTCCGAGAGCTCTATTGTCTCTACGAGCCTGTCGTCCGGTGAAAAACCGCTTAAGGTCAGGCCGCATTCAGTCAGTATACTGCGATAGTCGTTATTGAATTCGTATCTGTGACGGTGCCGTTCGGAGATTTCAGATTTTCCGTAACAGCGTTCCATGATCGTGCCCGGAGTGATGAGACAGGAATAAGCACCTAGACGGAGGGTGCCGCCTTTGTCAATGTCATCACTCTGCCCGGGCATAAAATCGATCACCTTGTGTCTGCACTGCTCATCGAATTCCCCGGAATTGGCATCAGGGATTCCGGCCACGTGGCGGGCAAATTCAATGACGGCGACCTGCATTCCCAGGCAGATTCCCAAATAGGGAACATGATTTTCCCTTGCGTATTTTGCGGCCAGGATCATTCCTTCGATCCCCCTGCTGCCAAAGCCGCCGGGCACCAGGATTCCGCCCAGACCGGAAAGGACTTCAGCTGCGTTGCTTTCAGAGATTCCTTCGGAATCGATCCACCGGATCCGGACCCGGACCTTGTGACAGAACCCGGCATGATGGAGGGCTTCCGCCACTGAGAGATAGGCATCGTGCAGACCGGTGTATTTGCCGACCAGACCGATCTCGACATGTCGGGAACCGGCCTTGTTGATCCGGTCTACCATTTCCTTCCACTCCGTCAGGTCCGCTTCCGGGACGGAAAGCCCCAGTTCCCGGCAGACAACCCCGGAGAAACCGGATTTCTCCAGCATCAGCGGCGCTTCATAAAGATTGGGCAGGGTGATGTTTTCGATGACACAATCGGGCTTTACATTGCAGAAGAGGGCGATCTTGCGGAAAATGGATTCTTCCAGAGGTTCATCGCATCGGAGTACGATGAGATCGGGATTGATTCCCATACCCTGAAGTTCCTTGACGGAATGCTGTGTCGGTTTGGATTTGTGTTCCTCCGGGCCGCGCAGATAGGGAACCAGTGTGACATGGATAAACAAGCTGTTCTCCCGGCCGGTCTCCAGAGAGATTTGACGGACAGCTTCTATAAAGGGCTGGGACTCGATGTCGCCGATGGTGCCGCCGATTTCAGTGATGATCACATCGGCGCCGGTCTTTTTTCCGACCCTGTAGACAAAGTCCTTGATCTCGTTTGTGATGTGGGGAATCACCTGCACGGTGGAGCCCAGGTATTCGCCGCGGCGCTCTTTGTTCAGGACGTTCCAGTAAACTGTCCCTGTCGTCAGATTCGAGTATTTGTTCAGGTCCTCGTCGATGAAACGCTCGTAGTGGCCAAGGTCCAGGTCCGTCTCTGCCCCGTCCTCTGTGACATAAACTTCCCCGTGCTGATAGGGACTCATGGTCCCCGGATCAACATTGATATAGGGATCAAGCTTCTGTGCCGCCACCTTCAGACCCCGGGCCTTCAGAAGCCTCCCCAGGGAAGCGGCGGTGATTCCCTTTCCCAGGCCGGAGACCACACCTCCGGTCACAAAAATATATTTAGGCATAGATATTGTCTCCTTATTCCCGTCCTGCTGTCATTTTGGCATGAAAAAAGGCAGGGGCGCCTTTCGCTTTTACACAAAAGACGCCCTTGCCTTTACGCGTGGTATTCTACACCGCCTCATTCTACTGTGTCAAGCGGGAAAACATCCGGGGATAGCGTAAGGCGTTTGTAGGAATACTTGGGCGAGATGCCCCGATGTGTAAAAA
>JAUNEM010000282.1:1996-2741 GCA_030525515.1 Eubacteriales bacterium | reverse complement strand
GAGAAAGAAATGAAACACAAATGGCTGATTATTGGTGTGCTCATTTTAAGCATGCTTACCCTCGCGGGCTGCGGTAAGAAGAACAAAGAGTCTTTCGAGGAAGCGGATCCTCAGGAAATTGTAGAAGAGGCGCAGAAGGAAGTCGAAGAGGCTGATGCGAAGAAAGATGAGTTTCTGGCGGATTTTACCGGCGAGATGGATCTGACCGGAAACTGGCAGGATGAAATCAGCCAGCGCGCAACGATGGATGTCGAAAAATTTGAGACCGGAACCTATCATATCCTGATCCACTGGTCCTCGGGTGCCAAAGAGGCTTCCATCTGGGAAATCAGCGGAACCTATGATGAGACCTCCGGAATGCTGTCTTATGAGAACGGCAACTACACTGTCCACACCTGGGACGAAAATGACAATGAGACCATCTCCGAAGAGGGGGTAACAAAAGGTGTTCTGATGAAGGAAGGCGATAAGCTTCGCTGGAGCGACTCCAAGAACGAAGAGGACTGTCTGTTCGTCAAGGTTCCGGAATAATCACTGACAGGTTGATCATCTGCAGAGAAAAAGAACGGTCATCCGAAGGGATTATGACTCCGGCAGATGAAAAGCTCCCCCTTTTTGATTTTTCATATCTTGTATTTTTTTGATGAATAAAGTCATGTGCCGCAAAATATGCGGCAGCTGCTGAAAAGTATTGTCCCGCCGTACCAAAATACGGCGGGGCTTTTTCTGTCCACTAAGTTTTTCT
>JAUNEM010000282.1:0-1956 GCA_030525515.1 Eubacteriales bacterium | reverse complement strand
GGTTTCGTGAATCGCAAACGTCCGGATAGCTGTTGAATAGCTTACGTGTTAAAATGAAATGTAGTAAATCCTTGTGTTCCGGATCCGCCTGCGGGTCTTGCGCGATGAAGTCAGGTTCACTTTTTGCGCGTGTATCCCGCGGCTGTCCGAAGGTGCAGGTATGGCACGATGAGGATTCAGGGCCCTCCCGCGGGTCCTGCGCGATGAAGAATAATCCGTCTATGAGGAGCTGTTATGAAGAGACTGGCAAAAAAGGGAAATATGAATCAGAGAATTGATGTAGTTCTGCGTAAATTCCGCTCCCGGCTGAACTCTTATCCGCCGGGCATGTGTCCGCTCGTCCTGTACCGCTCGCTTCTGCAGATTTCCATGAATGGTCCGGACCTGTTTCGGCAACAACAACACCGACAACTGTGCCCGTGTCTGCCACTCCGCGACCGTCGCCGGGCTGGCAAAGACCCTGGGTTCGGGAGCCATGACCAATACCATCTATGATATCACTCACGACGCGGACTGCATTCTGCTCGTCGGGTCCAATCCGGAGGAGGCCCACCCGGTCGTGGGCATGCAGATCCGCGAGGCAGTGCGCAAAGGGACCAGACTGATCGTGGTCGATCCCCGCAAGATCTCTCTGACCAAAGACGCGGACATCCATCTTCAGCTGCGGCCCGGAACAAATGTCGCCTTTGCCAACGGCATGATCCATGTGATCCTGGAGGAGGGTCTGGCCGACGAAGACTTTATTTCCGGGCACACAGAGAATTTCGAGGAACTCAAAAAACTGGCGGCCGGCTTCACGCCCGAGAAGGTCGGGGAAATCTGCCATATCGATCCTGACAGCCTGCGCGAGGCAGCCAGAATGTATGCCAAAGCTCCCAGAGCTCCCATCATCTACTGCCTGGGCGTGACAGAGCACACCACCGGGACCGAGGGCGTCATGAGTCTCTCCAACCTGGCTCTGGTCACGGGCAAGCTGGGAAGAAGCGGCTGCGGAGTCAACCCTCTGCGCGGTCAGAACAATGTCCAGGGGGCCTGTGATATGGGAACCCAGCCCACGGATTATCCCGGCTATCAGAAGGTCGACAATGACGAAGTCAGGGAAAAGTTCGAGAAAGCCTGGGGCGTAAAGCTCAATCCCAGACCCGGCCTCAAAGCGACAGAGGTCTTCCCGGCGGCAATCGAAGGAAAGATCCGCGGCCTGTTTATCTGCGGGGAAGATCCGATCGTGTCAGATCCCGACACCTCACACGTTGAAAAGGCTCTGCGGAGTCTGGATTTCCTTGTGGTTCAGGAGCTCTTCATGACAGCGACCGCTCAGTATGCAGATGTGGTCCTGCCGGCGGTCAGCTACGCCGAAAAGGAAGGCACCTTTACAAACACCGAGCGCAGAGTACAGCGCATCCGCAAGGCCGTCACCGTGCCCGGTGACATGCGGACCGACATCGATATTCTCACCGACCTTATGAACGCCATGGGATATCCCCAGAAAAAGATGACATCCGCGGAAGTCATGGACGAGATTGCCTCGCTCACTCCCAGTTACGGCGGTATTTCCCACGCGCGTCTGGATGCCGGTGAGTCCCTGCAGTGGCCGTGTCCGGACAAATCCCATCCCGGAACTCCCATCATGCATGCCGCGGGACCTGTCAGAGGCCGGGCCCTCTTCTATCCCGCCGATTACACCCCTTCCGCGGAGCTGCCGGATGAGGAATATCCTTTCATCCTGAGCACCGGGCGCATTCTCTACCAGTACAACGCCGCCGGGATCACCATGCGGTCCGCGGGACTCAGGGAGATCTCCGGACAGGGCTTTATCGAAATAAACAAAAAAGACGCCGACCGGCTCGGAATCGGGAACGGTGAACGCATTATCGTCAGAAGCCGCCGCGGCCGGATCGAGACCGCAGCCAGAGTGGGACAGAAGGTCTGCGAGGGTGAGACATGGATGCCCTTCCA
>JAUNEM010000281.1 GCA_030525515.1 Eubacteriales bacterium | reverse complement strand
CTCATACACTTCTTCATTTTCATACACTTTTTCGGAAGACACATGATCATCTCCTCTCTGATAGAGCGCTGCACCTTATGTCCCGCAGTCCGCAAAAGCTGTGCCCTGTGTTCCCCGATCCGCAAAAGCTATGCCTTATGCCCTCCGATCTGCGTATTGCGCTCCCTTGTCATTGCCCCGTCGAGCAGGTTCAGCCCCTTGAGCACTGCATTGGGACCGTACCGCCGGCGGATCTCGAGCATGGCTCCCTGGATCCTGCGCTCTCTCTCCAGCGCGTCATAGTCCGTGAAAAGATCCATCTGGAATGTTCCTGTATCCTCCTTCACCTGAATGGCGCTGACACCCAGTCTTCTGTACAGCAGCCTGCGGTCAGTCCTGCGGTCAAACTGGTCCAGCAGTCCCTTGCGGATCGTGGAGACGGAGTTGGACGGAACGGGCAGGCGCAAGGTTCCTCCCGAATGCCTGGGATGCAGCCTCCCGTAGAAGTCGACTGACAGGTCCCCGTCATATTCCGGGCAGTGTTCCAGGCTTTTCCAGTCATAACTGACCCACCACGTCACTCCCCTGCAGACCACCTTCTTCCTGTACATCTGCTCACAGAGGAGCTCGATCATCTCCGCGAAGGCGATCCGCGCCTCATCATACTCATAGGTTCTGGGCAGGACCTGGCCGTTGGAGATGCTGTGGTCATCTGTCCTGTAATTCTTGATATCACGCATTGTCACGGGTTCTATTCCCCAGGCGTGGTCAATCAGGATCTCTCCGTCGATTCCGAAGGTCTTATAAAACATGGCCTCGTCCCACAGTGACCTCGCCGCGATCTCTCCCATAGTGTACAGATGGCAGGAGTGCAGGCGCCGCATTTTCCCGGGTCCGATCTGCCAGAAATCAGTAAGAGGCTGATGGTCCCAGAGGAGGTAGCAGTAGGATTTTTCGTTCAGTTCCGCGATTCTCACTCCGTCCTTGTCCGGAGGGGCTTTTTTCGCCACGATGTCCATGGCCACCTTTGCCAGGTACAGGTTTGTGCCGATCCCGACAGTGGCTGTAATGCCTGTCGTCCTGAGGACGTCCCGTATGATCGTCATGGCCATTACATGGGCCGGATGAACAGGCTTTCCGCTCTCATCCGACTTTCCGTCCGCCCGGGCACTGTAGAAATGCAGGTAGGGTGTGCAGTCAATGAACACTTCGTCGATGGAATAGACGTGGACATCCTCCGGGGCGACATATTTCAGATACACGGAATAAATTTTTGCGGACACGCGCTCATATTCCGCCATCCTGGGAACAGCGGTCACGTAGCAGATTCTGGTCCGGTGTCTGCGCTCATACCTGCGTATCGCCTGCTTTGCCTCGAACAGCCGGGGGCGGCTCGGGACACCGATCGCTTTCAGCGCCGGGCTGACCGCGAGACAGATCGTCTGGTCCGAGCGGGAGGGATCCGCAACGAGCAGGTTTGCCTTCAGCGGATCCAGTCCGCGGTGAACACACTCGACAGACGCGTAGAACGACTTCATGTCAATAGCAATATAAATATTTGTATTCGCGCTGTTTTTACGCATAGTCGTCATCGTGGTTTTCCGGAATCGGAATTTCCTTCAGAAAATCGCTGCGCGACACGACCGGCGGTTCGACCAGTTTATAGCCTTTCCACTTCATCATGCGGAACTTGAAATCCAGGAGTTCCATGGGAACTCCCAGCACTGCGGCCGCCGAAAAAAACGTCCCGTCATGATTGATCATGGTCAGCACATCCTCGTCGTTCATCAGCAGTTCCGCCGCAAAGAGGTTGGCCTCCTTTTCTGTCGCCGAACTGTCGTCATACAGCGTCACGTCATGGAAGGTACTGCATCCGCTGTTCCCGTGAAGGACGGCGTGACCCAGCTCATGGGCCAGTATAAAGCGCCGGACGGTCTCCGGCAGATCGCTGTTTATGGTGATGACCTTCACCCTCGAACTGCGGATGAAAAACCCTTTGACAGCCGTCCTCCCGCTCCCCATCGGCACGGGGTTGATGAGGATCTTCATGGCGTCACACAGCTTCCGCACATCCTCTGTGCCGTATTTTCTCTTCAGCTTCTGCACAGCTTTGCTGATATATTCGTATTTCATAAATATAATCTCTCGCTTGTTAAAGGCGGAAACCAACGGCTTTCAGGCCGCGGGTAGTTGGCCCGTTGTCCCTCCTGTCAGGTAACGGCAGCAGAAATAAAGCAGCCGCATACTGCCCGAGAATCTGTATATTCTGAAGAACAGATTAACTGTCCTGTTTTCGCCCGTATATTCTTTTTGCTTCCTCTTTGCTCTTGACATAGGCCGTCATGAGAGCTTCAAAAAACCGGTCTTTCTCCTCCTGGGGGATGTCTCCTCCCGCGAAAAGGGCTACGCTTTCGTTCAGCAGCGCGTCAATCTCCCTGCCTCCCCTTGCGCCGTAGCTTCTCCGCGCCTCCATAATATAGCTGTCTTTCCCTATGTCTTCGACAGGGTTGTCGCAGGTTTCATCAGTCAGGAACCTCGAGGACACCTTCAGAGCTGCGGCCAGCTTCAGGAGGGTGCTCTGGCGCGGCACCTTTTTCCCTTTTTCATAATCGAGGATCGTCCTCAGTGAGACTCCCGCAGCTTCGCCCAGCTCCGCCTGCGTCAGTCCTAATTCGGATCTGGCATGTTTTACTTTCTCTGAAAATGTAGCCATGTGCGTACTCTCCTCTCCCGGCGATATTTCTGTCTGTTCTAGATATTTCTGTCT
>JAUNEM010000280.1 GCA_030525515.1 Eubacteriales bacterium | reverse complement strand
TGCTCACGACGTGATTTCCGATTCCGGAAGCGCCGCCTGTAACGATCACTACTTTACCTTCAAGATTTAACCAGTCTGCCATTTTTGCTCCTCCTTTTAAAAATTCTTTCTTAAAATGTTTTTGCTGTTTTATTTGTTTTTTGTGTGCTGTTTCATTTGATGATTGAATGATAATAAAAACAGGACCTGACCTTAATTCCGCGATTTCCACAGGCGCGGAAATCCATTTGTTCAGGATTTTTCCACCATGTGGAAAAGCGCAGATAAAAGAACAGCCTGTGGCTTCGGCGGATCGTATCTGTTTTCATCGGACGGGAAAGATCAGGAAAGATAAGGAAGATACTCAGAAGGAAAGCAGATTTTGGAGAGTAGGGATGCTCAAATACGGATTGGGGAGCAGAGCGAGTCCTTAACGGAAAGACAAAACCGGGGAGAGCGGGGTGCTCAAAAACAGAAAATTTAAGAGCAGAGAAAGATTAAGAGCAGAGAAAATTTTCGGAAAGACAAGGCAGGGAGAATTTAGATGTTCAAAAACGGAATCGGGAGCAGGAAAGATGCGCGGAATTCTTATACCAGCGGTTGAATGACAGGCTGAAAAAAACATTGTATTCTGACATTGTTGAAACACAAAGTCCCTGAGCAGGAAACCCGGACATTAAAACAGGAGGTTCGGAAACCGGAAAAGCAACAGCCCCTGCTCAGGAGAATTTGCCTTACGGCAGTGTCAGGACCGGGATGTGATCAAGGCAAGGTCCTGTATCTGTGACCCTCACAGCGATTTACAAGAAAGCTGATAATCCATGCCTGTTTTTCCGACAGGCGGCTGCGCAGGAAGCGCAGGGAAGGGTCATGCATTAAATTATTCCGAAAGAGCTGAAAGCATGCTGAGAACGAGCTCATGCGCCGTTTTCATCCATGTGGCAGCCGTACCCGGGTGATAACGGGTGTGAAGAACCCGTCGACCGGATCAATGCACAGAAGGGACTTCTGTTCTGCCGGCTTGTTTTCGGAAGGAAAGGAGAGATAATGAAGTTTTCACAGGCAGCAAGAAATGAAAGCGTTTTTACACGCACAGAAAACGGAGCTGTGGCACTGAAAACCACAAGCGACGCAAGACTTGATCTGTTCGGCGTGATCGGTTCGCTTCGCGGCGCGGAAAAGGTCCGCATCGAGCGCCTCTTCTCCGAGGCGTATCATGAGGATCCTCTGTTCGCGACCAGAATCGCCTTCTACGCCCGCGATGTCCGCGGGGGACTGGGCGAGCGCGAAACTTTCAGGACTATCATCCGCTACATGGCGAAGATGCATCCGGAGGCACTGCGTCCGAACCTGGATCTGATCGGTGTCTACGGACGATACGATGACCTCTACTGCCTGATCGGCACCCCTCTCGAGAACGAGATGTGGGCGGCGATGAAGGCGCAGTTTGAAGAGGACCGCCGCAGCCTCGGGGAAGGAAACGTGGTATCTCTTCTGGCCAAGTGGATCAAGACAGCTGACGCGTCGTCCGCAAATACCAGAGAGCTCGGCATCCTGACCGCACGCAAGCTGGGCTACTCAGTCTATGAGTTCAAGCGCATCGTGCGCGCCCTGCGCCGCAGGATCGGCATCACCGAGGCGCTGATGTCTGCCGGCCGCTGGGATGAGATTCAGTATTCCGCAGTTCCCTCCAGGGCTATGATGATCTACCGCAGGGCATTCGAAAGACACGACAGAGAGCGCTATGAGAAGTTCATAAACCGCGCAGTGTCCGGTGAAGAGAAGATCCACGCAGCCACTCTGTATCCTTATGATATAGTGGAAAAAGTAATGTCCATGCGCGGAAGCTTCTACGGATACAAGGTCATTGAAGATCCCGCACTGGAGGCCCAGTGGCGTCAGCTTCCCGACTACGTGGAGCCGGGGACAAACGCTCTGGTAATAGCGGATACATCCGGTTCCATGCACGGCAGACCTCTGGCTACATCGGTCGGTCTGGCAGTCTACTTCGCAGAGCGCAACCACGGTGAGTTCCACAACATGTTCATGTCCTTCTCCGGATCTTCCAGCATTCAGGTCCTCCGCGGAGAGACACTGGCTCAGAAGATCAACAGCATCGACATGAATGACTGGGAGAACAACACCAACCTGCAGGCTGCTTTTAAGCACGTGCTGGACATTGCTATCCGCAACCATGTTTCTCCGGAGGATATGCCCAAGTCCCTGATCGTCATTTCCGATATGGAGATTGACTACTGCGGTGACCATGAGTGGACATTCTACGAGAAGATGGAAGAGGCCTTCCGCAGACTCGGATACCAGATTCCCAACATTGTCTTCTGGAATGTGGCGAGCCGCCACGATGTGTTCCACGCGGACAAGAAGCGCAAGGGTGTCCAGCTGGTGAGCGGCCAGTCCGCTTCCGTGTTTCGTCAGGTAATGCAGACGGTAGGAATGACTCCGGTCGAGGCCATGGAGAAGATCATCAACTCCGAGCGCTACGAGGCTATTACAGTAGAAAGAAAGATCGGATGAATCCATAAACAGGATTCAGTAAAAGCCGGATTCCGGGAATAAGCCCCGGGTAGTTCCGGAATAAGCCCCGGCAATTCCCAGGAGACGGACATCGGGATGAGTCACGGGGACAATCCCGGATATCCGGAATAGGTAAAAAAAGATAACACAGCAAAAAAATAATATGTAATAAAGACGCAACAGTAAACTGCAAAAAAATACACAGCTGAAAATGCAGTAAAAATGCTCAGCAGGAATACGCAG
>JAUNEM010000086.1 GCA_030525515.1 Eubacteriales bacterium | reverse complement strand
CTCTTCTGGAAGGCAAAACCATCGCGATCGTCGGTTACGGCAGCCAGGGCCACGCTCATGCGCTGAACCTCAAAGAGTCCGGATGCAACGTTATCATCGGTCTGTATGAGGGTTCCAAGTCCAAGGCCAAGGCTGAGGCGCAGGGCCTGACCGTTTACAATACCGCTGAGGCGGCAAAGATGGCAGATATCATCATGATCCTGATCAACGATGAGAAGCAGGCTGCTATGTACAAGAAAGACATTGAGCCCAACCTCGAGGCAGGCAATATGCTGATGTTCGCACACGGCTTCAACATTCACTTCGGTCTGATCAATCCCCCCGCGGATGTCGATGTCACAATGATCGCTCCCAAGGCTCCCGGCCACACTGTCCGCAGTGAGTACCAGGCAGGCAAGGGCACACCCGCTCTCGTCGCTGTACAGCAGGATGCTACCGGCCACGCCCTTGACATGGCTCTGGCATATGCGGCAGGCATCGGCGCTGCCCGCGCAGGTGTCCTTGAGACCACATTCCGCACAGAGACCGAGACCGACCTCTTCGGCGAGCAGGCTGTCCTCTGCGGCGGTGTCTGCGCTCTGATGCAGGCAGGCTTCCAGACTCTGGTCGAGGCAGGCTACGATCCCAGGAACGCGTATTTCGAGTGTGTCCATGAGATGAAGCTGATCGTTGACCTGATCTACCAGTCCGGTTTCGCGGGCATGCGTTACTCTATCTCCAACACCGCTGAGTACGGCGACTACATCACCGGCCCCAAGATCGTCACAGACGAGACCAGAAAGGCTATGAAGAAGATCCTCGCTGACATCCAGGACGGCTCCTTCGCCAAGGAATTCCTGCTTGAGATGTCCGACAACGCAGGCCAGCAGGTCCACTTCAAGGCTATGCGCAAGCTCGCAGCCGAGAATCCCGCTGAGGTCATCGGCCACGAGATCCGCAAGATGTACAGCTGGAACAAGGAAGAGGATAAGCTGATCAACAACTGATTTGATTGATTCATTCCCCCGGACTCTCCCCGGTGAGGGAGACAGTATACAGGAAAAAAGCTTTAAACACCGGCGCACCCTGAAAGGGGTACGCCGGTTTTGTTATGACACGGCCTGCGTAATGTATTTTCCGCCCGGCGGCGGCCGTGGGCAGAGGACGGCACAGTTTAAAAAAAGAAACACTCTTGTTCATATGTTTTCCTTTGTGGTACAATACAAAATTACCTGGATTATATAATGAGCCGGCCCATCAATGATTTTTGGCATTTTGACGGACTGGCTTTCTGTATTACTGTTTTTCAGGCATTTCATGTAAGATTACCGGGAGAAGATATGATTGCTTTTTTGTCTGGAACAATAGAATACCTGACTGGCGATACAGCGGTGATCGATGTCGGCGGGGTGGGATATGAGGTGAATATTTCCGCCGATGCTGCCGGCGCTCTTTCCGCCTTAGGGACCGGAAATGAGGTGAAACTGTATACATATACTTATATGCGGGACGGACAGGCTGCGCTCTACGGCTTTATGTCCCGTGATGATCTGGCGCTTTTTAAACAGCTGATCACTGTGAGCGGGATCGGACCAAAGGGAGGTCTGAGCCTTCTCTCCGTGCTTTCCGCCGATGATCTGAGGTTCGCTATTGTGGCAGGGGACGCGAAGACGATCGCCCGCGCGCCGGGAGTCGGGAAAAAGACCGCGGAGCGCCTGATCCTTGATCTTCGCGACAAGATTTCCACTGCCTATGGCCCTCAGGATAACATGACCGGTGTCAACCTGACTGGTACGGATTCCTCCGCAATGAATGGAGGACCGGGAGCAGGCGGCAGCGCTTCAGAAGACGCTGTCGAAGCGCTCACGGCCCTGGGCTATATGAGGGCTGAGGCGGTGCGCGCGGTAAAACAGTGCCGGGAAAAAGACGATGTCGAGGAGATTCTCAGGGAGGCGCTTCGATACCTTCTGTAAAAGGCGCAGGGTTCGCAGGCGGGTCCTGAATATTTCTTACCTGTTTGAGAGAGTGAGCGATGGATCATAGAGTCATTGAAACGAGATTTACCGATGAGGACGCAAAGACTGAGAATTCTCTCCGTCCCAAACGTCTTCAGGACTATATCGGGCAGGAGAGGATCAGGGAAAATCTCCTGATTTCCATCCAGGCGGCAAAGCAGAGAAAAGAGCCTCTGGATCACATTCTGCTGTACGGGCCTCCCGGTCTTGGCAAGACGACCCTGGCGGGAATTATAGCCAATGAGATGGGAGTCAAGATCCGCGTGACCAGTGGACCCGCGATTGAAAAGCCCGGAGAGATGGCGGCTGTGCTCAACGGTATGGGCGAGGGAGATATTCTTTTTGTGGATGAGATCCACCGCCTGAACAAGCAGGTGGAAGAGGTTCTCTATCCCGCCATGGAGGACTTCGCGATCGATATTCTCCTGGGAAAGGGACAGAATGCCAGATCCATCAGGCTCAACCTGCCCAGGTTCACCCTGATCGGTGCGACGACAAGGGCGGGACTCTTGTCCGCTCCGCTGAGGGACCGCTTCGGCGAGATCCACCGGCTGGAGTTTTACACGCCGCAGGAGCTGTGCGCGATCATCAGAAATTCCGCCAAAAAGCTGGACGTAGCCGTTGAAGAGAGCGGGGCCATGGAGCTCGCCCGGAGAAGCCGCGGAACCCCCCGTCTGGCCAACAGGATCCTCAAGAGAGTCCGGGACTTCGCCCAGGTCCGCTACGACGGCAGGATTTCCGGAGAAGTTGCCAGGACGGCGCTGGACCTCATGGAAGTAGACAAGATGGGACTGGACCGGGCGGACCGGAGATTTCTGATGACTCTCATGGAGACTTACCACGGAGGACCTGCCGGGGTCGATGCCCTCGCGGCTTCGATCGGAGAGGACGCGGGTACCATCGAGGACCTGATCGAGCCCTATCTGCTCCAGAACGGTTTTATCAACCGCACACCCCGGGGCCGCACTGCTACCGCGCGGGCTTACGAACACATGGGACTGCCCGTTCCCGACGGAATACAGAGCTGAACACAAACGGATGAAAAAAGGGGGGAGTGGATATGCCTTCAAAAAATGCGACAAAGGTAACAATCGGCGGGAAGACCTACACACTCAGCGGAAATGAGAGCGAAGAGTATCTCCAGGAGGTAGCGTCTTATCTCAACGGAAAAATAGCTCAGCTGCGCAGTGATGAGGATTATCGCAACGTCCCTTTTGATATGCGCAATGTGCTTCTGCAGCTGAATCTGGCGGACGACTATTTCAAGGCCAGGAGTGAGATCAGGCAGCTGCAGAAACAGGTGGAAGAGCGGGAGCAGGAACTGGCGGACCTCAAGCACGAACTGGTCGCCGTCCAGATGAAACTGGAAGCCGCCGCGCACAGAAAAACGGAAGGTTAAAACTGGAGAGTATTGAATGGGAGATCATTCGGAGCGGGTTGAGCTTCTTGCGCCGGCCGGCAGCAGAGAGGCCTTTGTGGGAGCCATTAACGCGGGGGCGGATGCAGTCTATCTCGGGGGAGAGAAGTTCGGAGCCCGTGCCTACGCGGACAATTTTTCGGATCGGGAGATCGTGCGCGCCATCGAGGAAGCGCATATTTTCGGACGGAAAGTTTATCTGACTGCCAATATCCTGACCAGGGAGTCCGAACTCGCGGACCTGACCTCCTTTGTCAGTGAACTGTACCGGGCAGGCCTGGACGGTGTGATCGTGCAGGACCTGGGTGTGCTCAGCGCCCTCCGCGAGGCCTGTCCCGGGCTGCCTCTTCACGCCAGCACTCAGATGTCCGTCACAGCATCCGAGTCTGTCCGGTATCTGCGCAGGCTGGGAGTA
Source organism: Eubacteriales bacterium (assembly GCA_030525515.1). GTDB lineage: Bacteria > Bacillota > Clostridia > Lachnospirales > Lachnospiraceae > CAG-791. The sequence continues at coordinate 6,988 of JAUNEM010000086.1, read as the reverse complement.
TCCCGCGTCGTGCCCGCCAGAGAGCTTTCGCTCAGAGAAATCGATCAGCTTCGCAGGGAAGATGCCGAACGCAGCGGCAGGCCGGTTGAAATTGAGGCATTTATACATGGAGCCATGTGCTATTCCTATTCGGGAAGATGCCTGATGTCCAGTTTCCTGGGCGGCCGCAGCGGAAACCGGGGCAGATGCGCCGGCACCTGCAGGCTTCCCGCGCGGATCCTGGATGAAGAGGGGAGAGCAGTCGGGCCGGATGCCCGCAAAAAGGAGCTTTATCCCCTCTCCATGAAGGACATGTGTGTGCTCCAGATCCTCCCCGAGCTGATCGATGCCGGAATCTGTTCCTTCAAGATCGAAGGAAGAATGAAGAAGCCGGTCTATGCGGCAGGGGTCACAGCAATTTACCGGAAATATATCGACCGCTGCTATGCCTGGATGGAGTCGGGGCGGAAAACGCCCTGGACAGTGGAGGAAGAAGACCTGGAGAAGCTCCGCGCTTTATATATCCGCACATCGCTGGGCACAGGATACTACCATGTGAGGAACGGAAGGGACCTTGTGACGATCGGGAAACCCGGCTACGCGGGCACTGACGCCGCCCTGGAGGAGGAGATCCGCCGACTGTATCTGGGAGGATTTCCCCGTGTGGAGATCCGGGGGAGAGCCGTATTCCGGACGGGCCAGCCTGCTCAGCTGCAGGTCTTTGCCGACTCGGCTGCAGGGAACGGCCCGGACAGGGAACCTGCCGGTCATGCCCTGTGCGCTGCCGGCCTAAAGAGGGCGGAAGACCCTGTACAGGTCACAGCAGGGAGTGCTGCAGCAGCCCAAAAGGGAGCGGAAGGCCCTGTACAGGTCACAGCAAAGAGTGCTGCGGCAGCCCAAAAGAGGGCGGAAGACCCTGTACAGGTCACAGTCAGGGGCGCGGTCGTGCAGAAAGCATCGGGAAGACCGCTGGAAAAAGCGGACCTTGAAGCCAGACTGCGCAAGACCGGAGACAGTCTTTTTGTCTTTTCTTCACTTGACATTGAGGCGGATGAGAGTATATTTCTTCCTGTCAGCGCGGTGAACGCCCTTCGCAGGGATGCCCTGGAACAGCTCAAAGACAGCTTGTCTCTGACTGAGAGAGAAGGAAAACTGCCTCCCGCACAGAGAGAAGAAGCGCCTGAGACCTACGGAGGATCCCGCTCGGAGAATATGGGGACAAGGGACGGCCGCGGCAGCTCGGACCGTGAACTGTGGGCTCTGGTCTCCGATTCATCACAGCTGAGGGCAGCGGAAAAGGAAAAATGTGCCTGCATCCTCATCGACGGGGAGCTGGTACCTTCGGAAAACACTTCAGATATTTTTTTGAAAAAGACACAGATAGGAAACAAATCTGCATTAAAATCTCAGAGAATCCGCTACATTCGTGTCCTTCCACCGGTTTTTCGCGTCTATGAGAGAGAAAAGATCCGCCGGATGATCGCTGACTCGGCCGCGGAGGGCTTCAGCGGGATTATGGTCCGCACCCTGGAAGAGCTTGAGATGGCGAAACAGATGGAGTATGATGGTGAGATCATTGCGGATTCCTCTCTGTACACCTGGAACCGCCGCTCCATGGAGCGGATCTTCGCGGACTGCGGCAGGATTGTCTGCTCCCTGGAACTGAACCAGGCGGGCATCCGGGAAGCGGTCACCGCTCTTGGGCAAAGCAGGGAGGCCGGACCGGACGGCTTTGAAGGAAAGACGGATCAGAGCACTGTTTACGATGACTTTGTTCTGCCGGTCTACGGCAGAGTACCCATGATGGAGACAGCCGGATGTGTCCGCCGCACAGAAAATATGTGCAGCAAAAAGGAAGGGTTCTGGTATCTTGAGGACCGGATGGGCAAAAAGCTGCCGGTGAGATGCCGGTGCGGAACCTGCTCCAACACGATTTACAACGCAGTACCTCTGTCTCTCCATCAGTTTGCGGGACAGGGAATTATGCGGAAAATCCCTGTCCATCTTTGCATGTTTACCACGGAGACCGGTGAACAGACGCGCCGGATCCTGCAGTTTTTCGGCCGGCTCTGCCAGGAGGCTGACAGAGACCGCGAAAGCGGATCAGGGGCGCCTGCCTCTGTACACGCGGACAGCAGAAGAGGAGCAAAGTCCGGCAAAGCAGCCGGGCGCGCGAAGGAGAGGGATGGAAGTAAAGCCCGCGCACAGAAGAAGGGAGAATCCAGACCATACTCGCTGAACCCTCCCTTTGCTGAATTTACCAACGGACATTTTAAGACCGGAGCAATCTGACCCCGGAGAAGAACGGCTGTAAATGCCGGGCATGCTCAGGCATTTGCAGGCAGTTTCCGGACTCCCTCTTTCATCAATCCCGGTTTTTGTTACACAGCCATGGAGCTGAAGTATTTTATGAATGCATATGCGATTTCACTTTCCAAATATGTAAATACAGGTATTTTTGCCCTGTTCACGATCCTCTCTTATCTGAGCTTTATGATCCGGAAAAAGGGAGTCAGCCGCGCTGTGGAAATCATACAGCGCCTGCTGCTGGCTGCTTTCCTGATCAATGCCAACATGACCATTGCCTGGTTTGTCAGAGGAGCGGCCGGCAGGAAGCTTACCCTGCTGTGCGCCATGGAAATCCTGTTTCTGATTTCCTTTATGGTGCTGTACAGAATCGTTCACGAGATGGCAAACATGTTTCTGTTCAACAACATCTGTATGCTTTTGTCGGTCGGTTTTGTTGTCGTATCGAGGATCGCTTTTTATGGCTCCGCCGAGTCTACCGCCTACAGGGGAAATGAGCCGGTCAAACAGTTTGTGATGGCCTCGGCGGGTCTCATGTTCATGCTGGTGATCCCCTTTTTCAGGAAACTCTTCGATTCCATGCGCCATCTGGGCATCGTGTTCGCGGCACTGGGAATTGCTGCCCTGACAGTCGTCCTGTTTATAAGCCCGGAAACCAACGGAGCAACGATCACCTATACGATCGCAGGATTTACATTCCAGCCTTCGGAGTTTGTGAAGATACTCTATATCCTCTTCCTGGCTGCCATGCTGAGCGGGGAAGTGACAGTGGAAAGGGCTGTCTTTGTCTCGATTCTTGCGGCCATACATGTGGTCGTATTGGTCCGTTCCACGGATCTGGGAAGCGCGCTCATCTTTTTCGTCGTTTATCTGATGATGCTCTTTCTTGCGTCAGGGAAATGGAGCGTTTTGGCGGCAGGCATCGCTTTGGGAGCTGTCGGCGCGGTTGCAGGCCTATTGCTTTTTTATCATGTGAAGGTTCGCGTAAACATTTGGAGGGATCCCTTCACGCTGATCGATAACGAGGGATACCAGATTGCCCAGTCTATGTTTGCGATCAGCTATGGGGGACTCTGGGGAACAGGTCTCACGCAGGGCCTGCCTACTTCCATTCCCGATGTGGAGTCAGATTTCATGTTCTCGGCGATCACGGAGGAAATGGGCCTGATTTTCAGCGTATTCCTTTTGTTCCTCTGCCTCAACTGCTTCATCAGGATCCTCATGCTCTCGGCGAGTTATTCCAACCGCTTTTTCCAGCTCTACACCTATGGGGCGGCAGTCTGCTATATTTTCCAGATTTTCCTGACGGTTGGCGGAGAAACCAAGTTCATTCCTCTGACAGGCGTCACGCTTCCCCTGGTGAGTTACGGGGGCAGTTCGATTATGTCCACACTATTGATGCTGGGAATCGTGGAGATGGTCTACATTCTTCACGAAGAGCGGACAGCAGGCTTTATGCAGCGCTATGAGCAGGAACAGCTTCAGGCTGGGGCCGCCTACGCTCCGGCGAACGTGGAAGACGATTCTTATAACGGCGCTCTTGTCCCTTTGTCCGGCAGCCCGGATGCTTATGCACGGGACACGGACGGTTCCGACTACGGGGGGAACTTCAGCCGCGAATCCTATTCAGAGGACCGGAAGGCAGATTCTTTTGGACAGACACATGCAGCTTTCGGACAGGAATACGGACCGGAAGAGGACAACTTTCCGGTAAACGGCGTTTCGGAGGAAGGAATCTTCGACAATGATTCCTATCAAGACGGAAGGCTCTCTTCCGACGAAGACAATAAGACAGATCATTATGGCTTTTATCGTCCCGACGGGATGAAAAAATAAGAACATTACATTGGGGGCTTTATGTGGAAAAAGAATCAGGATATGCCGGATGAAGGCGGTATCCGCATTCCGGGTTCGAAGCGTTTCAGAGATGCTTCCGACGACCCGGGCCAAATCCATGTGGAGAGCGTAAAAAGCAAGGCAAGGCATCAGATCGTATTTACTGCGGTCGCTTTTGTGCTGCTTTTCTGCGTGATGGCCGGCTATTACTGCCACTATGCCATCGTGGACAGACGTGAGTTCTTCGACAACGGATACAATCAGAGGCAGAGTTTGCTTGCCTTGCGCAATCGAAAGGGAACGATTTATTCAACTGCCGATTTCTCTACGGACTATGAAGCGCTTGCCGAGTCGGACGATGAAAACAACCGCAGATATCCATATGGCGAAATGTTCTGCCACGCAGTCGGATATTCCATTAATGGGGGCGGCGGTCTTGAGGACTATTTCAGATATCAACTTATGACGAGTGATATCTCCTTCAAGGATAGACTCAGATATGACAATGAAGACAGTCTGTATCCGGGAAATGATGTCTACACGACTCTGGATGTCAATCTGCAGAGATATGCTTATGAAGCGCTCCTCAAACAATATTTTCGCGGGGCGGTGATTATCACGGAGCCCTCCACCGGCAAGATCCGCGCCATGGTCTCTCTGCCCGGTTTTGACCCCAATACGCTGGATTATATCTGGAATAATCTGCAGAATGACACCAGCGGCAATGCTGTGCTGGTCAACAGGGCCACCCAGGGTTCCTATCCTCCCGGGTCTACATTCAAAATCCTGGACGCGATTGAATTGCTCAGCGAAAATCCCTCCGCCATGGAGGACTTCTCTTTTGACTGTGATACCGGAACCTTTGGCGAGGGGGACGTGAGTATCCACTGTTTCGATTATGAGCATCATCATGAGCAGAATCTCAAGGAGGCATTTGCCCATTCCTGCAACAGCGCTTTCGCAAAGATCGTCTCCGAGGACCTGGATCAGAACAGGTTCCGCCAGACTCTGAGGAAAATGATGTTCAACGAAGACCTTCCCTACAGCCTGCCCTGTACCGACAGCAGTTCTCAGCTGCTGGAAGAAGAGGATATCAGCGATAAGGAATTGCTGCAGGTAGCGATCGGTCAGGGTTCTACCCTGGTGTCGCCCCTCCACATGAACATGATCACCATGTCGGTAGCCAATGACGGTGTGCTGATGCGTCCCTATATGGTGGACAGCCTGAAGACGGGCACTGGAGAGATTATCCATCAATACACTCCCAGGAGAGAACAGACTCTCATGGATCAGACTATTGCCAGGCAGGTCCGCACTTTGATGAGAGGAGTCACCAATGTACTTCCCAGCGACAGGACCGGAGAAGATGTCTGGGGCACCGCCAGTGAATTCAACGGAACTTCCACCTACATGGCCTACGGAAAGACCGGAACCGCGGAATTCGGAGACGAAGACGACTCCCACGCATGGTTCACCGGCTTTACCGTGACGGACGATGACCGGGAGGACGGCCCCGCCGACCTCTGCATCACCGTGGTAATCGAAAACGGCGGCGTGGGAAGCGACAAGGCAGTTCCCGTGGCTAAGGAAATCCTTGACCGCTGGTACGGAGAATGAAAAGAAAGCTGCTGTTTACGCCCTCAACAGGGCGCGGTGATCAGCAAAAGGAAGAAAAGTAACCCTTATTTTGGGAAAAAGAAACTTGCACGACTCAAAGTCTTGTGTTACTATCTTTAATGTTTGACATTGGTATAACTGTGTTTCAGGTGAGATGCACACACATTCCAGGAGTCTTGCCGTGAACAGAAAGGATATGAAATAATGGGTATTTTGCGTATTGTGCTGACTGTTATTATGATCGTGGCCAGCGTGATTATGACGATTGTCATTCTGATGCAGGAAGGAAAGTCTCAGGGACTCGGCGCCATCGCCGGCATGTCCGACACTTACTGGGGGAAGAATAAGGGAAGATCCATGGAGGGATTCCTTGTCAAGTTCACCACCGGTCTTGTGGTTCTGTTCTTCGTTCTCGCGATCCTGCTCAATATGCATCTCTTCTGATTAGTGATATCAGCTATTACGGCAGAGGTCCTGTAGAAGGCCGTAACCGGACTGTCTGAAAGAACGCGGCACCCTTCAGGGTGCCGTTTTATCGTTTTTGCAAAAGCCGGCGGGACCGGCAGTGATGAGGTCGTATACATGGCGGATAATAAACCCATCAAGCTCGTGGCCAACAACAAGAAGGCCTACCATGACTATTTTATTGAAGAAAAATATGAGTGCGGCATCGAACTGTTCGGGACTGAAGTGAAATCGATCCGGATGGGAAAATGCAGTATCAAAGAAGCCTATGTCCAGGTCACGGGGGGACAGGCTTATATTGAGGGCATGAATATCAGCCCCTATGAGAAGGGCAATATTTTCAACCGCGAGCCCCTGAGAAGAAGGCGTCTTCTTTTGCACAAAAAAGAGATCCTCCGTCTTCAGGGCCAGGTTCAGACCAAAGGATATACTATCATGCCTCTTCAGGTCTATTTCAAACAGGGACTGGTCAAGATAGAGATCGGCCTGGCGCGCGGCAAAAAGCTCTACGACAAGAGAGATGATCTGAAAAAGAAGGCAATCCGGCTCGAGACAGAGAGAGAATACAGAAACCAGCTGAAAATCTGACCGGCCAAAAGAGTCCGTCCGGAATCTCAGTATTGACCCGTTTACTCCTGTTGAGAGAGAAGACTATGCGGAAAAATTCATTACACGGGCCGTGTCATAAGAAAAACCAGCCGCTGTTCTCCTGAACAGGACTGGTTTTGCGAGAGCAGGTGGCGGGAATCGAACCCGTCTCCCCAGCTTGGGAAGCTGGTATTCT
>JAUNEM010000085.1 GCA_030525515.1 Eubacteriales bacterium | reverse complement strand
GCCGATTCGTGCCGATTCGTGTCAATTCATGTCAATACTGCGCACTGCCTTATTCGTCTTCATCCTCGTCATAGTCCTCATCTTCTTCATAGTATTCGCCTTCTTCGTCTTCAGGGACTTCCTCATAATAATAGCCGTCATCGTCGTAATAGCCGTCGCCCTCTTCGTAGTAGCCGTCGAGATTGCCGCCGTCATCTTCTTCGACGATGGTTTCTTCCACGACGGTTCCCTGACCGTCTCCTGTACCGTTTTCATAAGTCTGTTCCGGGAAGGCTGCCGGCTGTCCGGACTCATCGTAGTAGGTTTCTTCTGTCTGGGTCACAGTGCCCGCCGGATCAATGACGGTCTGGTCTCCGGAGCCGTTATCGTAGCCGGTACCCTGCTGCACGGTGTTGGGATCTGCTGTGCCGTTGTCAATGACGGTCTGGTCTCCGGAGCCGTTATCGTAGCCGGTGCCCTGCTGCACAGTGTTGGGATCTGCTGTGCCGTTGTCAATGACAGTATTCTGCTGAACAGTTTCAGGAAGAGCGGTTTCCTGTGGGGCGGCCTGAACGTCCTGTCCGTCAGACTGTGTCTGAGAGTTCTCACCGTTCCCTGCCGTGGGATCCGCGGAGGACTGGTCTTCGCTTTCGGGCTGTTCCGCCTGATCCTGTCCGGCAGTGTCTGCGGAGTTATCCTCCGCGGAATCAGACTGATTGAAGAGGTCAATGGATTTACCGTAAAAGCCGGTGGTGATATCAAATCCCGGCCCCATATTGGGGCTTTCATCCATGGATCCGGTGATTTCAACTTCTTTCTGATGTTTTTCCAATAATTGTGTCAGGATTCCGAGATTCGGAACTTCTCCGGCAAGTCTGGCCCGAAAATAAGTCACGATCATCAGACAAAAAATGATTCCGATGAGAGTAAACAGAATTTTGATCAGAACAAGGGATAAGGGAAGCCGGCCGTCTGAAAGAGACTCACCTTCCCGGAAAACAGAATGATCGTACGAGACATCGGAGTCTGTCCTGTGCTCCGGGGCTTGTTCGGGACTGCGATTCAAAGGGGCGGAAGCCGGATGGGGATCTACAGCCCGGGACTCTGCGTGCGGCCGGCGGGAGACATAGACAGAGTCATTGCCGGCTGCGGAAGCACTGTCAGAGACAGAGGAGGGAGACGCCGCTGCATCGGACCTTCTCCGGGAGGAGACATTGGCATACCCGCCTTTAGAAGCTGTCTCCGCTGTATCAAACCTTCTCCGGGAGGAGACATTGGCAGAACTGCCTTCGGAAGCTTCCGCTGTTGTATCAGACCTTCTCGGGGAGGAGACGCTGGCATACCCGCCTGCGAGAGCTGCCGCTGTTGTTTCAGATTTTTTCCGGAAGGTGTTGTCTGAGAACCCGTCCGCGGAATCAGCCGCCGGATCATTTTCGTGATTCTGTACAGCCTTTTCCAACTGATCATCGGGAGTATATTTGAAATCGCTCTTATCAAAATCTCCGGGAACATTCTCAATGCTGCCGGATGCAGATTCCAGGGGTTGAGATACCGGTCCGTCGCCGGATGCTTCAGCTGAGTCATCCTTATGTTCGGGCTCAGGCATATCAGCCTTTTCCTGTTCGCGGTTGCCGGAGGAATCATCCGTCGGAACGGGCGCGGGTTTTTCTTCTTCAAAGGGAGAGGGATCCGGCCTGTTTTCTGACCCGGCTGCGAGCGGAGAAGTGTCCTGCAAAAACCATAAGTCCAGGTTGGAAGGATCCAGAGGAATATTCTCAAAATCATCCAGTCCGGAGGTCTCGGCGGGATTGAAGCCGAAAAAGCCGCTGTTATCGGAAGCGGCGGCCTCTTTCGCGGAAACTGACACAGAGGAAGAGGCAGGGACACCGGATGCACTGTCGTCGGCAGCGGTGGAGCCGGAACCTGCAGGGGCAGAGGACAGGGAGGCCTTTGAAGGGGAAGCTCCCCTGGGATTCGCCGACCTGCTTCTGCGCGGTTTTCTCCTGTTCTTTTTGGATGAGGAGGTATTCTTTGACTCGGAACTGTTCCGGGGTTTGGTAGTTTTTGATCTTTGCATCTCTGTATCCTTTGCGACAATGCGTAGGTGCTTACATGTTTATGCGAATGGGTTATAGCCGCTGGCTCGCTGCTTCGCGCAATGGGCGCTCGGAAAATGTCCGAAAATGCCCGAGCGAGCTCGGCATTTTCAGCCACTTTCCTCGCTGCTTTAATCACATTATAATCGCTGGGAATGTTTGATGCCATATTCAAGATGACTTTTGGCCGGGAAAATGCATAAAAAACCAGGTAATCGGACAAAAAGGTATGGAGATCCGCGGGAAGCGGAGCGGAAGGTGTGCGGGGATCATGTCATAGAAACTGTTTTGGGTATTTCTTTGGGAATTCGGCGCTGTTACAATAGATAAGGACAGAGGTTTTCTCCTTGTATGGAGCAGAGGTGAGGAGGTCATAGCGACAGGAATGAAGAACATTGGAAAAAAATCCGGTAAAGATGATAGGAAGATCTGGAAAATATACGGGACGGACTATAAGGAGATGACAAAGAAGATACTGGCGGCGGCGGATCTGGCGGGGCGGATCGGAGACCGGGGGAAGAGGATCGGAATCAAACCCAATCTCGTAGTGGCTTCTCCGGCGCAGTTCGGGGGTACGACGCACCCGGAAGTGATCGCGGGTATCATTGAGTATCTGCAGGAGAGGGATTTCAGGAATCTTGTGATCGCGGAGGGGTCCTGGGTGGGCGACCGCACTTCCGAGGCTTTTGAATACTGCGGCTACAACAGGCTCTCCCGCGAATACGGTGTGCCGCTGGTGGATACCCAGAAGCAGAAGTGGCATGAAGTCGACTGTGCCGGCATGAAGCTGAACATTACAAATATCGTGGACGAGATTGATTTCCTGATCAATGTGCCGGTCATGAAGGGTCACTGCCAGACCAGGGTGACCTGCGCGCTGAAGAATCTGAAGGGGCTGCTTCCCAATAAGGAGAAGAGCCGTTTCCACCGGATGGGGCTGCATAAACCGATTGCCCATCTGCAGGCCGGGATCCATCAGGATTTTATCGTGATCGACCATATCTGCGGCGATCTCGATTTCGAGGAGGGGGGAAACCCGGTCGTGAGGAACTGTGTGATGGCGGCAGTGGATCCTGTGCTTGTCGATAGTTATGTCTGTCATCTGATGCAGTATGACATTCATGAGGTTCCTTATATACCGATGGCGGAGAATCTAGGTGTCGGCACGACAGACCTCTCCATGGCTGAGATCATCCGTCTGAACGGGGCGAGCGAGGAGGATGAGCTGCCCCGCAGGGACCGTATTCTGGAGGTCTCCTATGCCGTCGAAGAGGTGGACTCCTGCAGCGCCTGCTATGGCAATCTCGTGCACGCCCTCAATCTGCTCAGGGAAGAGGGGCTGCTGGACAGGCTGCAGGACCGGATCGCGATCGGGCAGGGCATGCAGGGGAAGACCGGACCGCTGGGGATCGGACGCTGCACAAAGGATTTTGACTATTGTATCATGGGATGTCCTCCCGAGCCGGAAAAAATTTATGAGGAACTGAAAAAGTATATTTTGCGTTAAAAAGAATATTTATTCACTGTCACAGCCTGTCAGTCCTTACAGAGGGATGTAAGTGACAGACCTGCTAATATTTATACATTCCGCGCCGAAATATACGTCCGATATTCACTCCTGAAAAGGCGCGGAGTCCTGGTTATTAATTTGACCATTCCAAAGGATGGTTATATAATGTCGGAATATGGTCATTCGTATTTCATAAACTGTCGTTAGTATATACATTTCTCCGGATGTAAAGTATGTCTCAATTATGCATAATGCTGTTTCTGGTCGAGTGATCGTTATTTAGTAACCATTATTTTTTACAAGGAGGTAGTTATGAGAAAGAAACTGATCAGTATTCTTCTCGGAGCGGCGATGGTTTTATCGCTCGCAGCCTGCGGCGGCAGCGGAGGCGCTGCAAAGATTGAGAGTACGGACGCGGCTCCCGCGGAGGCAACACAGGAAAGCGCAGAGGCTGTCGAAGGCGCAGCGGGCGATGATTTCCACATCGGTATTGTTACCGGTTCTGTCTCCCAGTCTGAAGACGACCGCCGCGGAGCAGAGGCCTTCCAGGCCAAGTACGGCGAAGAGAATGTTACTCTGGCAATTTATCCCGATAACTTCACAGAGGAACTCGAGACCACGATCCAGACAATCGTCAACCTCTCCGATGATCCCAAGATGAAAGCCATCATCGTCAACCAGGCTATTCCCGGCACGACAGAAGCTTTCCGCCAGATCAAAGAGAAGAGACCTGACATCATCTGCATCGCAGGTGAGTCCCACGAAGACCTTCCCGAGATCGGATCAGCTGCAGATCTGGTCGTCAACAATGACTTCGTGGCACGCGGATATCTGATGATCAAGACTGCTCATGATCTGGGATGCGACACATTCGTACATATTTCCTTCCCTCGTCATATGTCCTACGAGACAATGAGCCGCCGTGTTGCGGTCATGAAGGAAGCATGCAAGGAATTCGGCATGAAGTTTGAGATGGAGACTGCTCCCGATCCCACAACCGATGTCGGTGTTCCCGGCGCCCAGGCTTATATCCTTGAGCATGTCGAGGAGTGGATCAAGAAGTACGGAACCAATTCCGCTTACTTCTGCACCAACGACGCTCACACAGAGCCTCTGCTGAAGCAGCTTCTCAAGTTCGGCGGCTACTTCATCGAGGCTGACCTTCCTTCTCCTCTGATGGGCTATCCCGGAGCTCTGGGTCTTGACCTGACCGAAGAGGCAGGCGACTTCCAGAAGATCCTGGCCAAGGTCGAGAAGGCTGTTGTTGACGCCGGCGGCGAAGGCCGTTTCGGCACATGGGCTTACTCCTATGGCTACACTGTTTCCGCCGGTCTTGCCGAGCACGCAAGAAATGTCATCCTTGGCAAGAGCGAACTCTGCGATATCGACGCGATCTCCGAGGCCTATGGCGTATTCTCCCCCGGCGCGGAGTGGAACGGCTCCAACTACACCAATGTTGACACAGGTGTCAAGGCTGACAATACCTTCCTGATCTATCAGGATACTTACATCATGGGCAACCCCGGCCACTACATGGGAGCGACCAAGGTTGAAGTGCCTGAGAAGTATTTCACAGTCAAATAATCTCTGAAGAGATCATATTGAATGAAACACAGGAAAGTGAAGGAGGTCCCTGACGGGACCTGCCTCTGAACCCGGCGGGGAGGAGTTGATCCTCCTCGCCTTCCTGTGCTCACAGCTGCGAAAAGAGAAGATTATAATGAACTTCTGCGCAGTCCATATACATCCTGATCGCCTGTGATCAGAAAAACAGCAGATGACAGAAAGAACAGAGCTGATCTTTCTGCTTTTTTCAGATGTTTTTATACATTGAAATGTTTTTGCATGAGAAATCCGATCTGGACTGCGCAGCAGCTCATTGTATATGAATATGTATATGGATAGAAGATGTGAATCCTGATGCGGCCGGCGGGAGCGGGCGGCAGGATCCAGGAGAATGATTCCGGAACGGCAGGGGCCTTCCCGGCTGTATCCGGTCAAAGATCAACATACAGTTCAAAAACAACAAACAGGTCATGAAGGAAAAGAACAGGTGCCCTCAGGCACCGGAGGTATTACTGGAATGAATGAAAACAAAGCGCCGCTTCTTGAGATGCGGAATATCAAAAAGGACTTTTTCGGAAACCAGGTGCTGACAGACATCAATCTGACCCTGGAAGCGGGACAGGTGCTCGGATTGGTCGGAGAAAACGGCGCGGGCAAGTCCACATTGATGAAGATCCTCTTTGGCGCCGCGGATATTCTGGAGACCGGAGGATACGGCGGAGATATTCTGCTGGACGGGCAAAAGGTCAGTTTTTCATCTCCCTTCGACGCGATCGCGGCCGGCATCGGCATGGTCCATCAGGAGTTCTCTCTGATTCCCGGTTTTGAGGCTGAGGAGAACATTGTACTGAACCGTGAGCCCAAAAAGCCCAATCTGCTCGACGAGATTTTCGGTGACAGGCTGGATACCCTGGACCGGAAGGCCATGGATGAAATCGCTGAGAAAGCCATCGAAAAAATGGGCGTCTCCATCGACCGCCATATGGTCATCAGCAGCATGCCCGTCGGCCACAAGCAGTTTACCGAGATTGCCCGTGAGCTGTCAAAAGAGCAGCTTCGCCTGCTGATCCTGGACGAGCCCACCGCCGTCCTGACAGAGCGTGAGGCGGAAGCTCTGCTGGATTCGATCCGCGGCATGTCAGCCCGCGGAATTACTGTGATTTTCATCACGCACCGCCTGCAGGAAATCCTGTCGGTGTGCGATACCGTCGCGGTCATGCGCGATGGTGTTCTGGTCGAGAAGGTTCCCGCCGCGCAGACCAATGTCCAGGAGATCACCCACTGGATGATGGGCAGAGCCTCTTCCTCTTCAGCTTCCGGCAAGGCCGCAAAGGAAGACAGGAGAGACGGCAAAGATGCCAGGACTGCTCTGAAGATCAGAAAGCTCTGGGTGGATATGCCCGGTGAGACTGTCCGCAACGTCAACCTGGATGTCAGAGAGGGTGAAATCCTCGGAATCGGCGGACTCGCAGGTCAGGGAAAACTGGGAATCCCCAACGGAATCATGGGTCTCTATGACGCAGGCGGAAAAGTGGAGTTTGAAGGGCAGGAGATTCCCCTGAACAATCCCCGCAAGTGCCTCGATTCCTCTTTCGCCTTTGTTTCCGAGGACCGCAGGGGCGTGGGACTGCTCCTGGACGAGTCCCTGGAGTGGAATGTCGCTTTCCCCGCCATGCAGATTCAGAACAAATTCCTGAAGACATATCTCGGCGGTCTCATCAAGTGGAGAGACGAAAAAGCGATCCGCGAGATCACCGAAAAATACATCGACGAACTGAAGATCAAGTGTACGGGTTCCAAGCAGAACGCGAGAGAGCTCTCAGGCGGCAACCAGCAGAAGATATGCCTGGCAAAGGCATTTGCGCTGGAACCCAGGCTGCTGTTTGTCTCAGAACCCACCCGCGGCATTGATGTAGGCGCCAAGGCTCTGGTGCTCAATGCCCTCAAGAAATTCAATCGTGAGAACGGGGTTACCGTAGTCATGGTGTCCTCTGAGCTGGAGGAGCTGCGCTCAATCTGCGACAGGATCGCCATCGTTTCCGGCGGAAAAATCTCAGGTATCCTGCCTGCGGCAGAGAGCGTGGAAAAATTCGGCGAGCTGATGCTGAGCAATGTCATCTGATCAGATCCGGCGTCTGCCGGCCTGGTCCGGATCAGAAATGAAAATACAGGCTCTATTTCACGAAAAAGGGAAGAATAAACAATGACTGAGAGCAATACAATGAAAGATAAGATTGCGGAAGGTCTGAAAAATTTCGGCGTTCCGCGCCTGATCATCGCAGGCTTTCTCCTGCTTCTGCTGATCATGGCACCCTTTGTCGGAGCTGATCTCCCGACACAGATTTCCAATATCATCAACCGCTTCAGCTGGAACGGCATTCTTGTACTGGCCATGGTTCCCATGGTCCATTCCGGCTGCGGACTTAATTTCGGGCTTCCGCTCGGCATTATTTCCGGACTTCTGGGGGCAACCCTGTCGATCGAGTTCGGATTCACCGGCGGTTTTTCCTTCCTGATGGCAATTTTGATCGCGACACCTTTTGCCCTGGTCCTGGGGTCCGCCTACGGCTGGCTGCTGAACAAGATTAAGGGCGGTGAAATGATGATCGCGACCTATGTCGGCTTTTCATCGGTTTCCTTTATGTGTATGATGTGGCTCCTGCTGCCCTATCACAGCCCCAACATGGTCTGGGGTCTGTCGGGCAAGGGACTTCGTACCACGATCTCTCTGGAGGGTTACTACAACCAGGCGCTTGCCGGAATCCTGCAGATCAATATCGGCAATATTTCGATCCCGACCGGGACGATCCTCTTCTTCGCCCTGCTGTCCTTCGGGATCTGGGCATTTCTGCACACCAAGACCGGGACTGCTATGACGGCTGTGGGCTCCAATCCGGTTTTCGCCAAGGCGGCGGGCATCAACGTCGACGGAATCCGCATGCTTTCCGTCATCATGTCCACATGGCTGGCGGCCATCGGGATCCTGGTCTATGAGCAGGGATTCGGATTTATCCAGCTGTACATGGCGCCCTTCTATATGGCGCTTCCCGCGGTCTCCGCGATCCTGATCGGCGGTGCTTCGGTCAATAAGGCTACGATCATGAATGTCATCGTCGGCACGATTCTTTTCCAGGGAATCGTAACGATGACGCCTACGGTCATGAACAATATGGTCCACATGGATATGTCGGAAGTCATCCGCATCATCGCTTCCATGGGTATGATCCTGTTCGCACTGACCAGAAAAACGGAGGCGTCGAGATGAATAAGAATACAGAAAACAAGACTCCTCTTAACTGGGGAGCAATGCTCCGGCAGGCTTCCGTGCCGATCATGTTCATCATTATCTGTGTCATCTGCATTCCGATTTCCGGCTTGTCAGCCAATATGCTGATCAACGAGATCATCACCCGTATGGGGCGCAACGCCTTCCTGATCCTGAGCCTGCTGATCCCGATCATGGCCGGCATGGGCCTGAATTTCGGTATGACTCTGGGAGCCATGGCGGCGGAGATCGGTCTGATCCTGGTCTCCGACTGGCAGATCATCGGAATCCCCGGAATGGTCCTTGCAGCGATCGTCTCCGTGCCGATCTCGGTCCTTCTGGGTATCTTCTGCGGAAGGATCCTCAACCAGGCCAAGGGCCGTGAGATGATCACCAGCTATATCATGAGCTTTTTTGTCAATGGTATCTATCAGCTGGTCGTGCTCTACCTGATGGGCAGCGTGATCCCGATCAGACATGCTTCCATCAAACTCCCCAGGGGCTACGGCATCCGCAACACAGTATCCCTGCTGGGCATGCGCCAGAAGCTTGACAATGTGCTTGCCATTAATGTGGCCGGGGTCAAGATTCCCCTGCTCACATTTATCATCATCGGACTTCTGTGCCTGTTTATCGTGTGGTTCCGCCGCACCAAACTCGGGCAGGATATGCGCGCGGTCGGTCAGGATATGGAAGTGGCCCGCGACGCAGGCATCAACGTGGAGCGCACCAGGATCATCTCCATCGTCATGTCGACGGTCCTTGCCGGATTGGGAATGGTCATTTATCTGCAGAACATGGGTAACATTGCCACCTACAGTGCTCACAGCCAGATCGGTATGTTCTGTATCGCCGCGCTCCTGGTGGGCGGAGCCTCCGTAGACCGCGCTTCCATCGGCAACGTCTTCCTCGGAGTTATCCTCTTCCATACTATGTTCATCGTAGCTCCCCGCGCAGGCGCTTACATCACCGGCGACTCCATGATCGGTGAATATTTCCGAGTGTTTGTCTCCTACGCAGTCATTACCATCGCGCTGGTCATGTATGAAACCAATAAGCGCAGGGCCAGGAACGCCAGCGGCCAGAGGCTCGCGGCAGCCCAGAAGGAAGACGAAGAGAAGACAGCCGGGAAGGAGGGTGAGCAGTAATGAAGAATAAGAGAAGGCTCATATTCCGGATCGCCGCTCTCGCGATCGTGCTGGTCATCGCGGCAGTGATGTTTGTCATCGGCCGCGGCCACACTATGTATTTTGACAACAAAGAGATCGAGTACAACGGCCAGACCATCGGCAGCTACTACAAGGTCAATGTGGAACTCAATGGCAAAGAAGTGGCCAGGCTCTCATCCGGCGACAGAGGAATGGGAGAAATCATGGGACAGTCCCTTAAGATGACAGTGATCATCACCGACGAAAAGGACGCCAAGCCCCATGCCCACAAAATTTCCATGAGCGTGCCCTACAGCATGGACGGAATTACCATCAATATCCCCGCCCTGATGGCGGGACTCCCCGAGGACGCTTACCTCTCCGAGTTTGAGATTCTGGCTCCTGCAGAGGATGAGGAAGGAACGGACGAGGCCAATCCTGACGATATGGGCACCGAAGAGTTTGAGATGGGCGACATTTGATCGGGGACAGCTTTCATCATTTGTTAGTCTGTGGGACATATCCATGGAGATGAAGGATACTTGAGGCTATGCTCTCCCTTTCACAAACAAGCCGGATCGAGGAAGGCTGCCACGGAGGTGTTATATGAAAATAATCAGAAATCGGATGCTGTTACCTGCTCTTCTTCTCTGCTGTGCTCTGCTGCTGACAGCATGCGGAGGCAAAGGCGGAGCGAGTACATCCTCAGAAAAACAGGAGACCGCTGAAGCCGAAAAAGAAACAGAAGCAGGCGAAGAGGAAACAGAAGATGCGCAGAAGGATATATCTGCCATGCCCAAAGCGGTGATCACCGTGAAAAATTACGGGCCGATCACGGTCGCGCTCGATGCGGATGCCGCGCCTGCCACTGTCGAAAATTTCATCAAACTGGCAAAGGACGGCTTCTATGACGGGCTGACTTTTCACCGGATCATTGACGGATTTATGATCCAGGGCGGAGACCCGGAGGGGAACGGTACCGGCGGGTCTTCCGAGAACGTCAAGGGAGAATTTGCCGCCAATGGATTCGACAACCCCATCAGCCATGTGAAGGGTGTTATCTCCATGGCCCGCGCGGCGGATCCCGATTCCGCCAGCTCCCAGTTCTTTATCACAGTGGCGGACTCCACTTTCCTCGACGGACAATACGCGGCCTTCGGTTATGTGACAGACGGAATGGATGTCGCCGACCAGATCGCAAAGGACGCACAGCCGACCGATGACAACGGGACCATCCCTCCCGGGGATCAGCCT